>JASJDQ010000063.1 GCA_030065075.1 Paracoccaceae bacterium
TACACGGTCTACGGCAAGCACACCTATGCCATCGGGTCGAACGAGGAAGCGGCGCGGATGTCGGGGATCAACGTCAAGCGCCACAAGGTGCTGGTTTATATGATCGCCTCGATGCTGGCGGCCTTTGCCGGGATTGTGCTCAGCTCGAAGGGCGCGACGGCACAGGCCGGCATGGGCGAATTCTATGAGCTTTTCGCCATCGCCATGGCCGTGATCGGCGGCATCAGCCTGACCGGCGGGCGCGGATCCATCGTGGGCACCGTGCTGGGGGCCATGGTGATCGGGGTCATCCGCTCGGGCTTTACGTACATCAAGCTGGACGGGTCGTATCAGTTGATGGCCATGGGCGGCATCATCATCGCCGCTGTGGTGCTGGACCAGTACCGCCAGCGAAACCGGGCTTGAGTCAGGGAGCACAGATCATGAGCGAAGAGATCGTTCTGAAAACCGAAGACCTGACCAAGCACTATGGTGGGGTTCACGCGCTGGAGGGCGCCAATTTCGAAATCCGCAAGGGAGAGCATGTCGCCATCATGGGCGACAACGGCGCGGGCAAGTCGACCTTTGTCCGCCAGATCACGGGCGTCGAGCAACGCACCCGCGGCAAGGTCTGGCTTTATGGGGAAGAAGTCAGCTTCGCAGGCCCGCTCGACGCGCGCGAAGCGGGCATCGAAACCGTCTTCCAGACGCTGGCCCTGGCCGACGATCTGGACGTGCCGGACAACCTGTTTCTCGGCCGCGAGAAAACCTACGCGAACTGGCTGGGGCCTTTCCGTCTGCTCGACTACAAGGGCATGCGTCAGGCCACGATCGACGGGCTGAACAAGACGGCGGTGAAGATTCCCAATATCCGGAACACGATCCGTAACATGTCGGGCGGCCAGCGGCAGTGCGTCGCGATTGCGCGCACCGCCACGTTCCATTCGCGCCTGACGATCATGGACGAACCGACGGCGGCGTTGGGGGTGCAGGAAACGGCACAGGTGGAAAACATCATTCGCACCCTGAAGGAACAGGGCGAACCTCTCATCCTGATCAGCCACAACATGCGACAGGTCTTCGATCTGGTGGACCGGGTTGTTGTGTTCCGGCGCGGCCGGATTTGCGCGAACCTTGATATCAAGAACGAAGACATCACGGGCGAAGACGTCGTGTCGTATATTACAGGTGCCAAAACACAGGAAGGCTACGAGGACGCAGCCTGAACATCACGCGTTGAAAGATCCCGAGTTGCAGAGCCTGGTTTCTCTCCAAACCAGTTCGCTCTGCATTTTGGCCGGCAGCCGACAGGTTGTCGGGCACGACCATATCTCGCACGTAAGCCTCTCGCCCTGTTCGGGTCAAATCGGCTTCGTACTGCAATCCCCCCGTATGGCACTTGCCATTGGCAATATACCGGCGCCTCGAAAAGTAAATCGCTCGCAGGACCGGACGCACGGTTGAGGACTTTTCAATTCATTTGACCGACCTTCCCGCTTGTTCGAACAACAAGCTCAAACCCCTGTCCGACGGTTCTTCCGTCTCGACCGGCCATTTCGTTACAGGTGTCGCTCGGCGTGTAATTCCCCTGGACGATAGGACAAACGGGCGCTCGGCGGCGCCGCTGCACTACCCGGTGAAAGACGCGGACAATTCGATTCAAATTGTCCTTCTTCTTGGCAGAAATATCCCGGGGGAATTGGCCGCAAGGCCAAGGGGGCAGAGCCCCCAACCCCGTCAGGCTCTTGCGCCCAGTTCCACCACCGTCCGGTTCGGACGGAGGAGGCTTTCCGCTGTCCGGCAGATATCGTCGACCGTCAGGCCCGCATCCGCGTACATCTCGGCCGGGCTTGCCTGATGGATGAACCGATCCGGCAAGGTCATGGGACGCACGGCCAACCCAGCATCCAGCAGCCCGCGCCGGGCCAGATGATGCAACACGGCTGACCCGAAACCGCCTTCGGCCCCCTGTTCCAAGGTGATCAACCGCCCATGCTCGCGCGCCAGCCGCTCGATCAGATCGGTGTCGAGCGGCTTGGCAAATCGCGCATCCGCCACGGTCACGCTGATACCCTCCGCGTCCAGGCTTTCGGCGGCGGCAAGCGCCTCGGACAGATGGGCGCCAAACGACAGGATCGCCAGATCGGTACCTTCGCGGACGACCCGGCCCTTGCCGATCTCCAGCAACTCGCCGCGTTCAGGCATGGCCGCACCCACGCCGGCGCCACGGGGATAGCGGAAGGCCATCGGCCCTTCATCATAGTCAACCGCCGTCGCCACCATATGCACAAGCTCCGCCTCATCGGCGGCCGCCATAACGGTAAATCCCGGCAGGTTGCTCAGGTAAGCGACATCGAAAGCACCGGCATGGGTGGCCCCATCGGCACCGACCAGTCCAGCACGGTCGATGGCAAATCGAACAGGCAATCCCTGAAGCGCCACGTCATGGACGATCTGATCGTACCCGCGCTGCAGGAAGGTCGAGTAGATTGCACAGAAGGGTTTCAGCCCGCTCCCCGCCATGCCCGCCGCAAAGGTCACGGCGTGTTGTTCGGCAATGCCCACATCGAACACCCGGCCCGGGAAACGTTCCGCCATGATGTTCACGCCTGTCCCCGACGGCATCGCCGCCGTCACGGCGACAACGCGCGGATCGCGCGCGGCTTCTTCCGTCAGTGCCTTGCCAAAGACGCTGGTATAGCTTGGCGCGTTGGGCTTCGACTTCGCCTGCGCGCCGGTGGCAACATCGAACTTCGACACGCCGTGGTACTTGTCCGCGCTTTCCTCGGCAGGCGCATAGCCCTTGCCCTTCACCGTGCAGCAGTGGATCAGCACCGGTCCTTCGCCGCGCGCCTTCACGGTGCGGAGCGTTGTCAGCAACTGGTCCATGTCGTGCCCGTCGATGGGCCCCATGTAGTCGAATCCGAGCTCCTCGAAGAGCGTCCCGGACATGCCGCGTCCGGTCACCAACTGCCGGGCACGCCGCGCGCCGTCGCGCACGGGCGGCGGCATCAGCGCCTCCATCCCCTCGGCAATCGCCTTCATTGGCGCGGGCGTCGCGGCGTAAAGCCCCGAAAGATAGGCCGACATCGCGCCCACGGGCGGCGCGATGGACATCTCGTTGTCGTTCAGGATGACGATCAGGCGTCGACCCTCGGACCCGGCATTGTTCAGCGCTTCATAGGCCATGCCTGCGCTAATCGACCCATCGCCGATCACTGCAATGGCGTCGCCCGTGGGTCGCCCCATATCGCGCCCGACGGCGAAACCCAGCGCGGCCGAGATCGAGGTCGACGAATGCGCCGCCCCGAACGGATCGAATTCGCTTTCGTCGCGTTTGGTGAAGCCGGAAAGCCCATCCTTCTGACGGAGCGTCCGCATCCGGTCCCGCCGACCGGTCAGCACCTTGTGGGGATAGCATTGATGCCCGACATCCCAGATCAGCTTGTCCATCGGCGTATTGAACACCGCATGGATGGCAACGCTCAACTCGACGACGCCCAGCGACGACCCAAGGTGGCCGCCGGTTTCGGACACCACGTCAATCACATCCTGCCGCAACTCATCCGCCAGCCGCCGCAAGTCGCCATCCGACAGTCGCTTCAGATCGGACGGACCGGCAATACCATCCAGAAGGGGTGATTTGGTCATGGCATATGCTCCCTTCGTCCCCTTGGGCGGGTATGGCGGCGCATTCAGGGAACGGAGAATGCGCCGCCTTTTTCCTGGTAAGCCAGGAAAGGGATGCGGGATGGTGCACCCCTTGGTGTCCGGCCCCTGTTGCCCGCGGAACCGAACCTCGTCAGGCGACCTTTACGGCAGCTCCACCACCTCTTCGGTAGACTGAAGCACCGGCCAGTCGCCAATCACGTTCGTGCCTTGCAATGGTTGCTGATACCCCTTGTGGCAGGTCTTGCAGGCCACCTTCGGCTCGTCGCCATTGCGGGGGCCAAGGCGCTCTTCGGGCAAGAGCGCACCTGCCGGCACGATATAATCGTTGTTCAACTCCTGAACCATCAGGATGCCAAGGTTCGCGGTGGCCCATTGGGGCGTGACCTGACCGCCGTCGTAGAAGGCGCGGGAGTTGTGGCAGAACACGCAGTTCACACCCAGCGAGTTCGAGAAATAGTTCATCAACGCATAGGTTCGCTCGGCGTGCTGAATACCCGGGTAGTCATCCTGACCCGGCACGCCTGCGACCCGGCTTTCCAGATCGTGAACGCCGATGGTCTGCGTATCCAGCAGATAGCTTTCCAAGGCGTTGGACGGCAAAGACGTCGACTGGGACAAGGACGTCGCCCGGTTCTGGACCGAGGCCCAGCCAGCGGTCGCTTTGGTGACAGGTGCGATCGTGAACCAGATCTCGGACGGCACAGCCTGGCCACGGTGACATGTGTAACAAGTGACACCGACCTCGCCATTGGCATTCACATGGCCGTCCCAGTTCTCGTTGATGTTCTGGGTCATGGCGATCATCATCGCGCCCACGGCGTACTGATAGCTGTCGGGGTCCTCGAAAAGGTTCGGTATGCCCGTCCAGGCCTGCATCGCCTTGATGATGTCGCCGTCCAGGTCTCCGATCTCGGCCAGCTTCGCGATGTCCGGGTCTGGCTTGGCCAGATCAAACTTGAACTCGGGCACCGACATGCCGGTGCCACGCGGTCCGGTCTGCAGGCTGTCCGTTCCATAGGGATGGATCACCACGATGATCGTCGTCACCGATATGACGGCAACGCCCAAGATCGCAAAGACGATGGCCTTGGTGTAGCGGACCGGGTCCTTCTGGTTCCAGTCATCATACCAATCGGGTAGAGCGAAGATCTTTCTCAGCATGTCCTCACTCCTTCCCGATGAAGTCTTCGTAGGTGCGATAGGCGTCATAGCCGTACGCACCGTCATATTCCGGCGCGAAATAGTGCTCTTGCGCCCAGATGAACCAGTTATCGACGACCGTGCCCGTCAGCAGGATGCCGATTCCACCCGTGATCGGCGTCAGCACAGCAAACCACCACGCCCAGCGGTGAATGCCTTCCATCGTCGCGTTGAAACCCATGGTCCAGCGCCAGAAAAGTGCTGCGCGTTCCGTTGCCGTGCCGCGGTCCACGATCTGCTCCAACTCGCGGTCGCCGCCATAGCGCGTGACCGCCAGGATCGTGCCGCCATGCATCGCGAACAACAGACATGAGCCGTAAAGGAACACGATCGAGAGACAGTGGAACGGGTTGTAGTAGAGGTTGCCGTAGCGGATCGAAAACGCCGTGGTCCAGTCGAGGTGCGCGAAGATGCCGTAAGGCACGGCCTCGCTCCACGATCCCATCAGGATGGGGCGGAAAAGACCCAGAACAAGAAACAGCCAGATGGCCGATCCAAAGGCCCAGAAGACGTGCTTGCCCATCTTCTGTTCTGCCGCCAGCTGCCACGACCGGTACCACCAGGCCATGACTGAAAACAGCAGGAAGAAGCTTGCGATGATGTACCAGCCCCCATCATTCAGGGGCGGGATCGAAAGCCCGTACTCCGGCGACGGCGGTTCCAGCGCAAGCCAGAATAGCTGGCGCAGGAACTCGGGGATCGACCAGTCGACCTGCGCCAACATGTTCAGCCCGACGATATTCAGCCAAACGATGCCGCTTGCGATGGATACAAACCCCGCCATCCCCAGATTGATCGGACCAAGCTGCGCATTCGCGAACCACCCAAACAGCGTCGAGAAGACCGGGTTCTTGGACCGTTCCTCCATCAGGGTCCCGTAGTCGTCGGTTCCCATCTCGGCGGGTCCGCGGACCTGAACCTGGTTAAAGATGTTCTGATATTCGGTAATCATGTCCTAGAACCCCACCTGGCTGCCCCAGATCGGCAGCTCCAGCCACCAATTCCACCATTCGGGCCAGCCCTTCGTCCAAACCGGACCCGAGATGATGATGCAGATCGCGCTCCA
Source organism: Paracoccaceae bacterium (assembly GCA_030065075.1). Taxonomy (GTDB): domain Bacteria; phylum Pseudomonadota; class Alphaproteobacteria; order Rhodobacterales; family Rhodobacteraceae; genus JAJDOD01. The sequence continues at coordinate 5,918 of JASJDQ010000063.1, forward strand.
GAAACCGGCGTTGATCGCCAGAAGAAACCCAAGCCGGTGAATGCCGAGGGGTCCGATTGAATAGCCGATGAAATCGCGGAAGAAGGTATCTTCGTGATCCGGCGTCTTCATGATCTCGCCCTTTTCCGGGTTCGCGGCCGAGAGGATCAGCGCACCATGCAGGGCGAGCGCCAGCGTCACGGTGAAGAAGAGCGTCACCGCCAGCATATGCGCCGGATTGTAATGGAAGTGCAGATAAGCGTAGCCGGTGTTCGACACCCAATCGAGATGGCTGAAGATGCCATAGGGAAACCCGTGGCCCCAGGCGCCCATCAGGACGGGCCGGAAGACGACCAGCGTGACATAGGCGAAGATCGCGAAACTGAAGGCGAAGGGGACGTGATACCCCATGCCCAGCTTGCGGCAGATCTCGACCTCGCGCAGCGCCCAGCTGACAAAGGCACCGATCGCGCAGATCGTGATCAGCTGCCAAAGTCCGCCATCATTCAACGGCGCAACCGCCAGCCCGTAACTCAGATCAGGCGGCGCGATATTGATGAGCCAGGGGTTCCAGACACCCTGCAACGAGGCTCCGTAGAAAATCAGGATCGTACCGAGCAGTGCGAAAAACGCGCCTGTGAAGCCGAAGAACCCGACATAGAAGGGACCGACCCAGAAATCGAACAGATCACCGCCGATGATCGTCCCGCCGCGAACCCGGTATTTTCTCTCGAAGCTGAGCAACGCCATCTTCTTACTCTCCGTTTGGCCGGCTTATGCCTGCCTTAGAATTCTTCCGGTTTGTCGTGGGCGACCCGAAGATCGCCCACGACGTTGAGCATGTGATCCCGTGGTCACTCAGCCGCAGCGGCGCGAGACGCGGCAGCGTTTTCGAACCAGTTCACACCGTTCGAAAGCACCACCAGGTGAATCATCACCGCCAGGAGGAAGAGGAAAACGCCTTGTGCGACAAACACACGACGCGGATCGAAGATAAGCCAAATCTTGTAGAATTTTGCCATTTCAATCCCCTCAGAACCACGGAGCCCAGAAGTAGGTCGCTACGTGCGCGACAAACGCAATGCCTACGAAGACCCAGAGGCCGTTCATGTAGACAGAGTGCAGTTCCTGGGCCTGCTCGTCGGTTAGACCTGTAAAGGACAGGTCATCATCATCAGCCATCAACTTTCCTCCGGAACGTTATGCTGACGCCGCGATGCCCTCGCGGCAGGGACCCTTGGGGTTGCCCCCTTGGGATCTGGTTGTTCGGCTTGCGGGTTCACGCCGAGAAAATGAGCGGGGTGATACGATCCGCTTCCGCCCAGGCGCGGGCCAACGGCCCCCGCACATCCAGCGAACGCTTGCGCACCACATTGGCAATCCACCGTTCCGTCCCAACGGGAATGGCCAAGATGAAAATGAGCGAGAAATAGATGTTGAACTCCACCCCCCGCTTCTTGCCCGGTGTGCGTGCCTCTGCCGGGGCATTGGTGATATCGGTCATGGGGTGTCCTCCCTCGCGTCGTCAGCCGTGGCAGGGGCCAGGGCCTTTACAGTTTCGATAACAACCCGCTCGGCGCCGTCCTGCAGTGCTGCATGCTCGGCTGCATCGCGCAGCGTTTTGGCCGCACTGATCCGGGTCAAAATGGGATGTGTGGCGACGATGCGGTCCAGCTCGGCCTGAGCGTCCGCATCCCAGGGCATGTCACGCCTCAGCTTCGTCGGTGTAGCGGCGGCATCATCCATCTCCGACGCCAGCGGCAGTATGTGGAACAGCGCATCGAAAAGTCCGTTGCAGACCTCCTGCACCAGATAGGTTGCCCCCGCATAGCCCATGAACGGCGTGCCGGTTGCGCGCCGGATGGCCGCGCCTGGGAAGCTCGCCGGGATGAACGCGGGGCTTGGTCCATGCCCGGCCTTGGCCTCGGCCAGGTACATCTTCTCGTTGATGCTGCCCATGAGAATAAGCGGCTTCTTTTGCGCGATCAGGCTGCGCACTTCCTCGTTGTTCGTCTTGGCCCCTGCGCAGCGCGCGACAGCAAAGGCACAAGGAAAGCCCAGATCGTTTTCAAGGAAGTTCCGAACGCCGCGGGCATAGGTCTCGTTCGCCACGATCCCGAACCCGGCGGTCGCAAAAAAGTCCTGCGTGACCGACCGCCACAAATCCCAAACCGGCTTGATCGTCGAATGCTTCTCGCGCGCGATGAACGGCTCTGGATCCAGTCCCAGCATCTCACCCAGCTTGCGCAGGAACTTCGTCGTGCTGTCCAGCCCAATGGGCGCTTGCAGATACGGCTTGCCCAGCACCTCACTCAAACCACGGCCAAACTCGCGGTACATGCAGACATTCACATCCGCATTTACCAGGTTCCGCATCTCGGCCAGATGCGCGCCCAGCGGCATCACCATGTTCACCTCGGCACCGATCCCTTCGACCAAACGCCGGATCTCGGCCAGATCGGACGGCATGTTGAAGGTGCCGTACATCGGCCCAAGGATGTTCACGCGCGGCTTCGCATCCTCTTCGCGCTTCGCCTCGCGCGGCATCCGGCCCTTGGTCATGCCAAATTCGGTGAAGATCCAGGTCATCGCCCGGTCGGCCGCTTCCCATTGATCCTCGTCAATGGTGCGCGGCAGGAAGCGCTGAATGTTGGTGCCCTCGGGCGTCACGCCGCCCCCGATCATCTCGGAAATCGAACCGGTGACGACAACCGCCGGCAATGCCGGATCAAGCGTGCCCCAAGCCCGCTTCATCGCACCCTCGGTGCCGTCGCGGCCCAGCTCTTCTTCACCCAGGCCGGTGACCACGATCGGCAGTTCGTGAGGGGGGAGGGCATCCGTGTAGTGCAAAACAGAGGTCACGGGCAGGTTTTCACACCCGACCGGTCCGTCGATCACGACCTGCAGGCCTTTCACGGCGCAGAAGGCGTAAACCGCCCCCCAATACCCTCCGGCCCGATCATGATCCTGGATCAGCATCAGATCATGGCCTCCGCCGCCTTGGCGCGTGCCGCCTTGTCGAGCTTCTTCTGATGTGCGGCGCGGAAATCGGGGCGCAGGTTCGGATCGCCTTCCCAAACGCCTGCGGTATCTCCGTGACCAACACCTTCGAAGAAGGCGTTCATCCGGTCCATCCGGTCCTTGCCCTGAATGGCCGCGTTGATGACCTCGGCCAACGACCCGGCCCCGGCAGGCCCCATCAGGGGACGGGCAGAAATCAGGTTGGTGAAGTAAAGCGCCGGGATCGCCAGTTCCTTGGCCTTCTGCACAACCGGCGTCGTGCCGATGGCCAGGTCGGGCTTGATCGCCTCGACCGCGGCGCAATCGTCCTCCAGCGACACCCGGAACTTGACCGTTGCACCGTGAGTCTCCAGCCACTCGGCATCGGCTGTATTCCAAAGCGTTTTCGGGCAGGCGGTGCCGACATAGGGCACATGCGCTCCGCTTTCGATCAAGAGACGGGCCACCAGCAGTTCGCTGCCTTCATAGCCCGACAACGTGATCGTGCCCTTGATCGATGCCTGTGACAGCGCCCCCTTAATGGCAGGGAGGAATGCATTCTGAGACGCTGCCACCTGATCGGCAGACAGCCCGAAGACGTCCCCAATCGCGGCAAGCCATGTGGCAGTACCATCATGACCCACAGGCGCCGATCCAACGACTGGTCGGCCAGCCGTCTGGAACTCACGTACAGCAGAAGTATAGAACGGATGGATCGCGGCGACCGCTCCGCAATCCAACGCCGCATAAAGCTCGCGCCATTCCCGACAGGGTACGACCGGACCAGCGGCCAGACCCATGGGCGCCAGCATCGCGCCGATCATCATCGGATCGGCCGGGAACATCTCGCCCAGTAGCGTGACCGTCGGGCGATCCTCGACCCCGCTTTCCGGGCGTTGAACGGGACCCGCCTCGGCCTCGGCCCGGGCATAGGCCAGCATCGCGCCAGCCAGAACGTCTTTCGCCTCGGCGTGCGTCGGAATGCCGAACCCCGGCACGTCGATGCCGACGATCCGGACGCCATTGATCTCGTCCGGCAACAACCGAAGCGGCACGCCCGACGCCGTTGGCACGCAAAGGTTGGTGACCACGATCGCGTCATAGCGTTCGGGATCCGCCATTTCATGCACGCTGTCCCGGATGTCCTCGAAAAGCTTGCCGGTCACCAGCGTTTCCGAGTTGAACGGCACGTAGCCGACCGACCGGCGCGCGCCATAAAAGTGCGACACGAACGTCAGGCCGTAGACGCAGCAGGCGGAACCGGACAGGATCGTGCCCACGCGGCGCATCCGCAACCCCGTCCTGAGCGACCCGAAGGCCGGGCACATCGACTGCGGCTTGTCATGCGGTCCCTGCGGATAGTCCGCGGCGAATTTCTCCAACAACTCCGACTGACCGGCCTGCAACGCGGCCTCTTTCATGGTCGAGCCCGCATGGCACCCAAGCCCCGGATCGCCCTCGATCACGGGCGTTTCTCCGCGCTCGGTGCCACGGATCACATCGGCCTCACCGGCCGTGTCATATGTGACCTCAGTTCCCATGCACCTTCGCCTGTTCGAAAATATCCAGGGGTCTGGGGCAGAGCCCCAGCGGATCGGCGCGACGCAGTCGCGACGAAACCTCACGCGTCGTCATAAATGACCTCCAGGCTCTCTTTCGGCTTGGCGTTCTTGCCGCGCATGTCCTGATCGGTCGCCGGTTCCAGCACGACACCCGCGCCGGTTTCCGACCCGTCGAACAGTTCCAGCAATTGGTCCTGGTTGAGCGCAACGGGGCGCAAGGGCGGTGCTTCTGCCACGTTCAGACCAAGCTCGGCAAAGAGCGGGCCCCACGGGCCTTCGCCTGTGCCAACAATCTGATAATTTGCGGATTTCTTCCGCAGATCATCGTCCTGCGGGATGCTCGCCAGTACGGGGATGTCGACCGCCTTGGCGAAAGCCTGCGCCTCGCCCGAGCCGTCGTCCTTGTTGATGACCAGCCCGGCGACGCCGACGTTGCCGCCGAGCTTGCGGAAGTATTCCACCGCCGAACAGACATTGTTCGCCACGTAGAGCGATTGCAGGTCGTTCGAGCCGACCAGGATCACCTTCTGCGCCATGTCGCGCGCGATCGGCAGACCGAAGCCGCCGCAGACCACGTCGCCCAGGAAATCCAGCAGCACAAAGTCGAAGTCCCAATCATGGAACCCCAGCTTTTCCAGCAGTTCGAAGCCGTGGATGATGCCGCGACCACCGCAACCGCGCCCCACCTCGGGGCCGCCCAACTCCATCGCGAAGACACCGCCGCGCTTGAAGCAGACATCACCGATGCCGACCTCTTCGCCCGCAAGTTTCTTCTGGGTCGAGGTCTCGATAATCGTCGGACAGGCCTTGCCCCCGAACAAGAGGCTCGTCGTGTCCGACTTCGGGTCACAGCCGATCAGCAGCACACGCTTGCCCTGTTCCGCCATCATGTGGCTCAGGTTCGCCAGCGTGAACGACTTGCCGATGCCGCCCTTGCCATAGATCGCGATGATCTGCGTCTTCTTCGTCGGCTCGCCCGTGGGCACTTCCAACGTGGGTTCAGCCGCTTCGTCGCGCAGCCGGTCCTTGTAGTCCGTCAGGTCAGGAACCTCGTCCTTCATGCGGTTCCCTCCCAGTTCAGGATCATTTTCAGACATGCCGGATCGCTGAACGCCGTGCGGTACGCCTCCGGCGCATCTTCGACAGGCCGCTCATGCGTGATCAGGCCGCCCAGCGACAGCACGCCGCCTTCGACCAAGGCGCGCGTCGCGATCAGGTCGTCGGGCGTCCATTCGGCGGCCACCCGGAACCGCGCTTCCTTCATGAAGGCGGGCGGGAAGGCGAAGCTCAGCGGCTCGGTATAGAAGCCGGCCAGCACGATCTCGCCGCCTCTGGTGATCCGGCTGACCAGATCGTTCAACAGCGCCCCGTTGCCGGAGGCATCATAAATCGCTTTGTAATCCTTGCGCGGATCGTCGTCGGGATGCAGCACCGGATAGCCCGTCGCGCCGCCCTGCCGGTCGGCGTCGATTTCCCAAACGGTCGGCGCAGGCGCGCCCGCGGCCATCGTCAATCGCGCCAGCAAACGGCCCAGAACACCGTGGCCAACGATCAGGTCCGGCACGCGCTTCTGCAGCCCGGCCATGGAATGCCGCGCGGTTGCGGCCAGCGCCAGCAACGCGCCTTCGGGCCCGAAGCCCGCATCGATCCGCGTCACACGGTCGGCGCTTGTGACAACCCGGCGCGCGGCGCCGCCGAACAGCCCATGGGCACCTTCGAAGCAATTGGCGCCCGGCACGAAGACGCGGTCGCCCGGGGCAAGCCCGCTCAGGCTTCCCGCTTCCACGACCTCGCCCACGGCCTCGTAGCCGGGAACAAGCGGATACCCCATACCGGGGAAAGGCGGCATCTTGCCTGACCAGAACAGCTTTTCGGTCCCGGTGGAGATGCCCGAGTGACTGATTTCAACGACCAGATCCTCGGGACCTGGCTCGACCAGTTCCAAAGTATCCAGCGTCAGGTCTTCAGGACCCTTCAGAAGGACAGCGAGCGTGTCCAATCTTCACCTCTTCTTCTCCCTGCGCTCCAGACAGACTCATGTGTCGGTCTGCTGCGGCTATGTGTCACTTTACGCTGACAATACAGACTGTCAATCAAAATGGACACTTTCGGTAAAGGTGTGTCAGCCGCTTTTGACAGCGGTGACGACCGACGTGACATAACTGCGTCGGGGTTTCAGGGCTTCGACCTTGGCAAACCCGGCATGGGTGCACAGGCTCGCGATGTCCTCGGCCGAACGTGTGCGCCCTGTCCGCATCGCAAGTGTATAAAAGGCAAAATAAACGTCCGTTATCGGATCAGGCGCGGCGCCCCCCGACATCGGTTCAGAGATCACCAGACGTCCGCCCGGGGGAAGGGCGGCTAATACCTTTTGAAGCAATGCGAGGACGCTTTCGTCATCGTGGTCATACAGCACGCGCACCAGCGATATGGCATCGACACCCGAAGGCAGCGCGTCCTCGCGGAAAGACCCGCCCTGGCATGCAATCCGATTCGTCAGTCCTGCGCTCGCGATCCGTTCCTGCGCAGACGGCATGACCGCGGGCAGGTCGAACAACGTCAGGTCGATGTCCGGATAGGCCCGCGCCACTTCGATCAGGAACGCTCCCGACCCGCCGCCAATGTCGGCAAGGTGGCGCACATCATCCAGCGAAATCGTCGCCAGCGTATCGCGGGCGACCAGCCCCTGACTTTCGGCCATGAGATCGGAATAGGTTCGCGTGACCACCGGGTCGACTTCCCCCGTGGCCCCGAAGACGTAAGGCCAGAACCCCGCCAGTTCCGTCTCACTCTCTCCCTTCAGAAGCGCGACCGGGTCTTCCATGTCGCGATAGAACGCCCCGTGATGCAAAATCATCTGGCGTAGCCCCGGGACACCGACCAGGGCAGCACCCTTGCGGGTCAGCGCGAACCGCCCGTTGCGTTTGCGCTTCAACACGCCGATGCCAGCTCCGCCTTGCAACAGGATCTGCATACGGTCCGCGTTGATACCAGTCGCCAGCGCCAACGCATCGGGCGCAAGCGGTCCGTCCATCAACCGTTCCGGCACCTTCAGCGACACCAAGGCATAAAGCACCTGGGATCGCACAAAGCCCTGAACAATGTCGAAAAGCTCCGCCCCATCGCGCCGCGCGAGGTTGCGCACAATCGGCACCTTGCTTGCGAACGCCTGGAATTCCGGTCGCGCAATCTGCCTGTTCAGCCAACCACCCAACGGCTTGGTCTCGGACGGGAAGGCGAAGGCCATCAGGCCCGCGAGGCTGTCGGCGCAGGCGTCACGCGCCGCGCCTGCATGTTGACCATCTGCGCCAACATGGCTTCGCCCGGGCACGATGGAATGGACGCAATCGCACCGCTCAGAATGTCATGGTATCGCGCCGTCGCGCCCTCCAGCCCCAACTCGGCCACGGCGTTCGGTCGACCATGCCGGTCGTCCTGACCGGCGGGCTTGCCAAGCGTCGCTTCGTCCAGCATCGCATCGCGCAGGTCGTCGGCGACCTGAAACGCCTCGCCGATCCGATCCCCCAGTTCAGCCCAAGGCTCCGGATCCTGACCAGCAGCAATCGCTCCCATTTGCGTAGCTGCAACGAACAAGGCCCCTGTCTTCGACCGGTGATAGGCGCGCATGTCGATGTTCGCTTCGCTCTCCCAACCCTGTCCGGCACAAATGCCGCCGGGCATGCCCGACTGCCGCGCCAACGTCAGCACAAGCGCAGCGCTTCGCATCGCGTCCTCACGTGCGGCGCGCGCAAGGATCTCGAACGCCATCATGATCAGGCTGTCGCCGGCCAGAACCGCCAAAGGCTCCGAGAAGGCCCGATGCACCGAGGGTTTGCCACGCCGGACATCCGCGTCATCGAAACACGGCAGATCGTCATGGACGAGCGAGGCGCAGTGCATCAACTCCAGCGCCGCCGCCGCCGCGTTCGATACCTTTGGCCGGTCATCGCCGCACGCCAGCGCGACCGACAGCAAGATAGTTGGCCGGATGCGCGCGCCTCCAGGCGTGGTGGCATATTCAAGTGCTGCAGCCAGTTTGGCCGGTGCGGGCGACGTCTGACCAAGCGACACCGCTTCGCGGACGGCCTGGTCGATCCTGGAAATCAAGTCCAAAAGGGGCTCCCCTATGTATGCGTCAATTTTATTTGACACTTATCTGTCAATTATTCTGGACAGTATGCCGCAGCGAGTCAACAATTCCCGCATGTTCGATCAAGGCCTTGCGCAAAACCCGGACCATCGCGCCATCGTCATCGGCGCAGGCATGGGCGGTCTCGCCACGGCGCTCCGCCTGAAGGCGGTCGGTCTGGCCGTGACCCTGATCGACGCGCACGACTGGCCGGGCGGCAAGATGCGCACGGTGCCATCCGCAGCCGGTCCCGTGGATGCCGGACCCACCGTTTTGACGATGAAACATGTCTTCGATGATCTCTTCGCCGCCACCGGCGCCGCGCTTGAAGATCACGTCACGCTGGTGCCCGAGCCCCTGCTGGCCCGCCACTTCTGGCCGGACGGTAGCCGTCTGGACCTGACAAACGACCCGGATCAGAACCGGGACGCCGTCGCCGCCTTCGCGGGCGAAACCGCGGCCCACCAGTTCGAGCGGTTCTCGACGCAGGCGGCCAACTTGTTCGAGCTTTTCGACGCGCCCATGATGCAATCCGCCGACCCGCAGATCGGCACTCTCGCCAAAGCGGCCCTCTCAGCGCCAAAGCACATGCCGGTCCTCGCGCCGTTCGCCACGCTCGACCGGCTCCTGCGGAAGCGCTTCGACGACCCCCGCCTGCGGCAACTCTTCGGGCGCTACGCCACCTATGTCGGCGGGTCACCCGCGGCTGCCCCCGCCATCCTCGCGCTCATCTGGCACGCCGAGGCGTCGGGTATCTGGCGCGTCGAGGGCGGGATGCACCGCCTTGCGCGCGCACTCGCCGACCGGTTCCTCGCGATAGGCGGCACGCTTTTGCTGGGTGGAGCCGTCGACGAAATTGAGGTGACGAACGGAAGTGCGACCGGTGTTCGACTGGCAAACGGCACAACGCTTTCAGCCAACACCGTCGTCTTCTGTGGCGACCCCCGCGCGCTCGCCACCGGCCGCATGGGCGAAGCCGTCGACCATATCGCCCCGGAAACACGCACCACGCCCCGCAGCCTTTCCGCCCGGGTATGGAGCTTCGCCGCCCGGCCCGATACGCGATTGCCGCTGGCGCATCACAACATCTTCTTCGCCAAAACCCCCGGCTCCGAATTCCGCGACATCGCCCAGGGCCGGATGCCCAACGACCCGACACTTTATCTTTGCGCCGAAGACCGCGGCGCCGGAACCGAAGCGCCGGACAGCATCGAACGCTTCGAAATCATCCTGAACGCCGCGCCGCTCACAGAAGCCGAGGCCGGAGCGCAAGAGGTAACCACATGCCACCAAACGACCTTTCAGACGCTCCGCCGGTTCGGCCTGACTTTCGATCCCGAACCGAATGCCCAAGCGCTGGCGACGCCAACCACCTACGAGACGCTCTTTCCGGCCAGCGCCGGGGCGCTTTACGGGCAAAGCCCGCACGGGATGACGGCCTCTCTGAAGCGGCCGCGCGCCCGAACGGCGATAAGGGGTCTTTATCTGGCGGGCGGAGGGACCCATCCGGGGGCGGGCGTGCCGATGGCAGCGCTCTCGGGCCGGCACGCGGCCGAGGCGATCGTGAAGGACCTCGTTTCGACCTGACGGTTGATCCGGACGGCTATGCCTGGTGGTACATCGACGGGATCAGCGACGATGGCAAACGCGCCGTTTCTGTCATCGCCTTCATCGGCTCGGTCTTTTCGCCCTGGTACCGCTGGTCCGGCCGCCGCGACCCGCACGACCACGTCTGTATCAACGTCGCCACCTATGGCCCCGGCGGACGCTTCACGATGACCGACCGGGGCCGCCCGGCGCTGCGCCAAACGGCAGACAGTTTCACCGTCGGCCCTTCTTCGCTCACATGGGACGGGCAAAGGCTGACAATCGACATCGACGAGATCGGAGCACCTCCGCTGATCTCGCGCGTGCGCGGCCGGATTACTCTCACGCCTGCCGCAGTAACAGACGTCGAGGTCTCGCTCACTCCCGACAACGCCCATATCTGGCGACCCTTCGCACCTGTTTCCTCCATCGACGTCGCGCTCGAAGCGCCGGGGTGGCAGTGGTCGGGCCACGGCTATTTCGACGCCAATTTCGGCACCCGCGCGCTGGAAGCCGACTTCGACACCTGGACCTGGGGGCGGTATCCGACCACTGATGGGGCCACATGTTTTTACGACGCCCATCGCCGCGACGGGACCGAGCTCAACACAGCCGTTCACTTCAGTTCAACAGGCGAGGCCACGCAAGTCACCGCTCCGCCAAAAGCACGGTTTGCCCGCTCGCTTTGGGCCATCGCGCGCGAGACACGGGCAGACGCCGGATACCAGCCGAAGCAGACAATGCCGATGCTAGACGCGCCGTTTTACACACGTGCCATGGTGCGCACACAGATTGATGGAGAGGAAACGGTGGGCGTGCACGAAGCGCTGGATTTGCGCCGGTTCAGGGGCCCATGGCTAATGCCGATGATCGCGCTTCGGGTCCCGCGTCGCCGCAGTTGGCGATTCTGAGAAGCCCGATTTCAAACCTTCTTCAATACTCAGTCGATAAACCTCGCCCACGTTCGGTTTGAACTGACCTGGTGTGCCCAAAACCGGCATCTCACCCAAACGCCATTCGGGAAATCTTCACCGAATCGAGAAAAGGATATGGGCGGGTGTCGGTGGTTAAGACCGGGACTCTGGCGTTAAGAAATCGTTTACGATGCTTGCTCGGGGTTGAGCACCATCACCTGATAGTTCAGTGCCCCGGCGGTGCTGACCCACGCCAAATACGGCAGGAACAAGAGCCCGGCGATCCAGTCCACCTGAAACATCGCGATCATGCAGGCCGCCACCGCGATCCAAAGGCCGACAAGCACGGCCATCCCAGCCCGAATGCGCTGCAGGCCGAAAAAGATCGGCGTCCAAAGCGTGTTCAACGCGATCTGCAACGCCCAAAGCGCCAAGGCAAGGCTACTTCCCGGCAAGACCGCGACGCGCGCAGCCGCACCGGCCATACACAGGTACAAGATCGACCAGGCCACCGGGAAAAGCCAATCAGGCGGCGTCCAGTCGGGTTTTTTCAATTCGCGATACCATGGCCCCGGCGGGAACATTCCTCCGGTCACACCGGCCGCTGCGCAGGCCGCAAGAAAGATTGCGAAGTAAAACCAGATCATGAGCGTAGCCTAGAGCCTGTTTCCGCAGCCACAACAGCCGCGGCACGCGACAAATCCTCCTGCTTCAATCGTGCCAGCGCACCGGTGACGGCATCGCTCCAATGGGTCGGTTCGGCGTGTGCGGCGGCTTCGACCAAAAACGCGGTTTCGGGCAGGGCGCGGGCATGGATCATCGGCGATCTCGGCATGATCACGGTCAGCCCGGTCCGGGCCAAGGACCACGCGGCAAGCCCCGCCTTCTGCGCCTTTGTCGTCACCGCGCGTTCGGCAATCGAGTTGTGCCCCATCGCCCGAATGCGCGTCCCGATCGCGGCATAGATGAACCGGGCGGCAAAGATACCCGGACGGCTGGATAGCGGCAGCGCGCCGATCCCCACTTCCGAGCGGATGTACAGCCGCTCGGCCTCGATCAGCAGTTGCTTGACCATGGCACGCACGGCTTTGGTCGGTTGAGGGTTCGCCAGAAACGCCTCGGGCTCGATGCCCGAACGTTCGAGCCATTCGACCGGCAGATATAGCCGCTTTTCCAGCGCGTCTTCGCCCACGTCGCGCGCGATATTCGTCAGTTGCATCGCCACGCCCAGATCCGCCGCCCGCGCCAACGCATGCCGATCGCGCACGCCCATAAGCACGCACATCATCACACCCACCGCACTGGCGACCCGCGCGCTGTAAGACGTCAGTTCCGACAAATCGCGATAGGTCCGAAACTCGGCATCCCAGGCCAGCCCTTCCAACAGTGCTTCCGGCAACGCCCGCGGCATCTCGAAATCCTCGACCATCGCCGCGAACGCCCGATCCGGCGGTGCGTTCCGGGGCCGCCCGGCATAGACCATATCCAACCGCGCCGTCAGGTCATCGACCGCAGCACGCTTCTTCTGGCTCAGATCGACCTCGTCATCGGCCAACCGGCAAAACGCGTAAAGCGCCAGCGCCGGGTCGCGCACCCGCGCCGGCAACAGCTTCGACGCGGCATGAAACGACAAGGACCCATGCCGGATCGCTTCCCGGCAATGCTCCAGATCAGCAGGATCGATCATCGTACCACCTCCACATCGGGCACCAGCTTCGCCAACACCTCGGCGCTTGAGACAACGCCCGGCAGCCCGGCGCCGGGATGGGTGCCCGCGCCGACCAAATAGAGCCCCTTGGCCTCTTCGCTGACGTTATGCGGCCGGAACCACGCACTTTGCAGAATGCGCGGTTCGATCGAAAACCCGGCGCCCAGGGGCGACAGATACCGATCCCGGAACGTCTCTGGCGTGAAGACCTCGGACGCCGACAGATGCGCCCCCAATCCCGGCAACAACTGCTCTTCCAGCATCGCCTGCACCTTCTGCCGGTAAGGCTCCGCCATCTCAGACCAATCGACCGGATCGCCATGCCCCAGATGCGGCACCGGGCTTAAGGCATAGAATGTATCGTCGCCCTCTGGCGCCGCAGTCGGATCGGTCACGCTCGGCCGGTGCACGTACAAGCTCATGTCATCCGCCAACTTGCCGCGCATGAAGATGTCATCGACCAGCCCGCGATACCGAGGCCCGTTCAGAATGGTGTGATGCCCAACGTCCGGCCACATCTCGCGCGTGCCCTTCGTCCCGAAATACCAGACGAACAGGCCCATCGACCACCG
>JASJDQ010000064.1 GCA_030065075.1 Paracoccaceae bacterium
CCGCTGGCGACGGGCGGCGTCTTGTCAGGGAATGCTGCGATTTTCGAAACATTCTCTCGCGCCATTCGGGGGTAATCCGCCATGTCTGCGCCACATTTGACTGCGAATTTTCGGCCCATGTCTTACCAACTTCTTTTTCTTTCCGGAGCGGTCGGTTTACTGGGTTTGGTTGCGGCGTCGCTTTGGCTGGAACCCGAAGCCTCGGTGATGACGCTGGAAGACGGCTTGGGCGAAAAAGTGGTGACCACGCGCCTCTGACGCGACGCCGTCCCAATTGAATTCCCCGACGGCGTCGGGGAATACGCGACAACTAGTTTGACACCTCGTCCTGGTCGATGGGCTTTTGGCGGGCCTTCTTGAGCAGCCGTCCGATCAGGAAGCTTGTGCGCGGCGCATAAACATAGGATGTTCGGCGCTCGGCCTCGCGGGTGCGCATGCGGATCAGGCCGAACGCGATTAGCAGAACATGCGCCGCCGACACGAAGGCGAACATAGCCGGAGGGCCGAATGCGTCGATCAGAGACGACACCGCCCAGGGCGAGGCGATGGCGCCAAGGGCGAAGATGAACATGAGTGCGGCGGAGAGTTCCACCCGCTCGCTGTCTTCTGCGAAGTCATGGGCATGGGCCGCCGAAACCGAGTAGATCGGAAAGGTGGCCAGCCCGAAAAATCCCGCCGTCAGGAAGGCGGCGGCGGTGCCCGCTTGGGCAAAAGCGATCGTGATGCCGCAGGAGACGATAGCAAGGCCCGAAAGCCAGATCAGAACCCATCGGCGGTCATATCGGTCTGCCACCCAACCGGCAGGATACTGGCTGAGGACGCCGCCGAGGACGAAGGCGGCGAGGAAGAGGGCGATCTCGTCGATCGAAAGGCCGATTTCGAGGCCATAGAGAGGACCCACCATGCGGAAGGCTGCTGACGTCAGGCCGGCCGAAAGCACGCCAGCGGCGGCGAGCGGTGACCGCCTCCAGGCGAGCGCTGGCCTAAGCCGTGGGGCGTCGGGGATGGCGGGTTGTTCAACGCGGGTCAATACCAACGGCACCAGTGCTGCGCAGCAAATGAGCGCGAGGATATTGTAGGAGACGTAACTTGCGGGTGTTAGGACCGAGATCATCAACTGCGCGCCAAGCGAGCCGCCGATGTCGATGAAGCGGTAGACACCCATCGCGCGGCCTCGGGTTGCGTTGGTGACCTTGGCCTGCAGCCAGCTTTCGACGACGGTATAGCTGCCGGCGATGCAGAGCCCGGACATTACGCGCATCACCATCCAGGCATGAGGATCGATGATCAGCATGTGGCTGAGGATGCCGATCGTGCCAAGCGCCGTGAAGGCGGCGAAGGCGCGCGAGTGCCCGACGCTTCCCATCAGGCGGGGCGCCCACCAGCAGCCAATGAAGAAGCCGAAGAAATGGGCCGAACCCAGGATTCCGATCTGGGCTGTCGTGAAGCCAAGCTCTACACCTGAAAGTGCATCTAGGGGCGCCAGCCCGCCTGAGCCGAGTTGCAGGAGTAGGACGGACAGCAAGAGTGCTGTGAAGGAAACCAGTAGTCGCATGCAAGCTGGGGCCGATCGTTGGCTTGAGCATTGCCATGGTCACGCAGTGAATGCACGCCCTTTCGCGACGCCCTGATGGCGGTTTTTGCCTTGGGCTAGTGCTTTTGCGGTGGCGCAATCAGGTGGGTCGGGCTGATCGCCAAGGGCTTTTCGGCATCGAAGTCGGGCAGCGCTTCCCACATCCGGTCGATGCAGGCTTCCAATGCGCCGATGTCGCTGGCGTAATCCTCACCCAGCTTGTGGCTGCGGAGCTTACGCACCCGGCGCAGCGTTCCGGCCAGGATCGTGCGCATCTCCGCCGACGCGGCATTGGCATATTGGCGGATGGACCGCTCCAGGGCGCGGCGTTCTTCCCGTTCCGTCTCCAGCGTCAGCGCCATCATCTGGCGTTCAAGCGCGGAGGCGATGGACTTTTGCAGCCCTTCGACTGTCATGTCCGACTTGGTCAGATAATCCGAACAGCCCCGCCGCATCGCCTCGACCGCGATGTCGATGCGCCCTTCGCCAGCGATCATGATCGAGGCAGACGATCGATGTTCAGATGCAACAAGGTCGATGGCATCTAACCCGTCTTCGCCCGCCAGAAGGTAGTCGATGAAGACCAGATCGAAACTCTGGTCGTCCAAAGCGTCGCGCAATTCACCCAAGGTGGTGACCTCTCTGGCGACGAAGGAGAGGCCCGCATCGTCGCAAAGCCGCAGAATGCGTTGGCGATCCAGTTCGCTGTCGTCCAGCACCAAAATCTGCATCGGACGGGAAGTTTGCCCGGCACAGGACAGGTCGGTTTCGTTTGCGGGGTTGAGCATGAACAAGGCTCCATCGGTATTTTACGCGAATACAAGGTCTTCTAAGGCAGGAGATTTGAGCGAAGATTAACGCCCGCAAATTTATTGCGCGGGCAAGGTCACCGTGCTGACATAGGTGCCAAGAAGCCCGATGGCCGACCCGATCGACCGATAGGCGTCTTCCTTCAGGATATAACCTGCCACCTGATGGCTGTAGGCGGCGCCAGTATCCTGTGGTGCGTCAGACGTGGTTAGCACGAAAATGACCGAATTGCTCAGGTCTTCGTCGTCGCGGATCGCAGCAAGGAACTCCAACCCCGTCATCCGGGGCATGTTGATATCCAGAAGAATCACGAAAGGCCTTCCAACAGTGCCGCCGCGCAACAGGTCGAGCGCTTCCAGACCATCGCGTGCCTCGATCACCGGATTGTCCAACTGGTGGCGCTCCAGCGCGCGCCGGATCGCCATGATCGACACCTCGTCGTCGTCTACAATCAGGAATGTTGCGCGCGCATGGGTCATATCTCGTCGGATATCGCAGACAGATTTAAGGGTTGTTAAACCGCTGCCGCGTATTGCTGGGGCAACCCGTATTTTAACGACAGAGTCCAAATGACCGGCGATCTTTCCTTCGATCCTTCCATTCCCGTGGCGGATGCGACATCCGAAACCGATGACATCATCTATCGCATATCACACGATCTGCGCGCCTCGGTCCGGGCGCTGCAGGAACTGCCTGTCTGGATTTCAGAGGATTTGGACAAATCCGCGATCGACCTGCCGAAGCCGACGGATCGACATCTGGAGCTGATCGCCAGCCATGCAAGCCGGCTGGATCTGATGCTGACGGGGCTGTTGGAGTACTCGCGCGTCGGTCGGATGCAACCCATCGCGGCGATCAGCCCGGCGGATGTTCTGCAGGACGTCATTGATGATCTGGCGTTGCCGGAGGACGTGCGAATCAGCACAAAGGTGGACCATGGCAAGGTGCAGATGGGGCACGCCGATTTGCAGCGGGTGTTTCATATTCTCATCAGCAATGCAGTGCGCTTTCACCCGAAACAGGCACCGCGGATAGAGGTTTCGGCCGGGCCTGAAGCGGACGGCTTTTGGGTGATTGATGTCATCGATGACGGCGACGGGATCCCCGAGAACAAGCGCGATTTCATCCTGCGGCCGATGACCAAGCTGGTGTCACGCGACGTCGATCCCGGCGCGGGCATGGGGCTGGCGGTGCTGCGCAAGATCGCCTGGACCTATGGCGGCGAGGTCGAAGTGCTGGAGCCCAAGTCGGGCAAGGGCACGCATGTGCGCGTGAAGTTGCTGGTAAACTAGCCTTTCGATGGGCGGCGGATGAAGCCGTCCCACGTCTCGTCTGCCGTGTCATCGGTGACAAAGGCCGGATTGCGGCATGGGTTGGTAACAATCTGACCGTTGAAGGTGTGGGTGTGGCAAGGGCACCATGGTGAGATATGCTCGATGCCCAGATCGGGATCGACTTTTTGCAGGTGTCCCGCGTCATCGACGCAGAGCGTGCTGAATAAAGTGAAGTCACCGGCGCGAAGGATGCTGTGCATGGGCTGTCCGCGAAGCTCGATCCAGTCCTTTGCGTCTGGATCCCGCTCGGGGTCATAGACCATGTCGAAGATAGGCCTGTCGCGGCCGTCGTCACGGACCCGGTCCGGAAGGCGGGTGCAGGCTTCCTGATAGGTCGCGGCCCAGTCGGTTCCGACCTGGGACAGCAGAAACCGGTAAAGTGGCGTGTAATCCAGCCCGTGATAGTGGGTCTTGCCGAGGGCGCCTTTCTCGGCGGCCTCGCGGGTTTGGTCCTTGGCGTTGCGGGTCCAGCGGTATTCGGCGCCGCCGCGGTCCGAAAAGCAAAGACTGTGCGTGCGACGGTTCACCTTGCGATATAGCGGTTTCTTGGCGAAGTCGCGTTTGGCCATGTCAGGCGATCCACTCGCTGACAGGGGCGTTGGCCTCTTGCAGGGGTTGGCTGATAATGTCGACGAGCGTTGGTCCAGCGTGCGAAATCGCCTGCTTTAGGGACGATTCGAGGTCGTCGGGGTCCTCGACGCGCCAAGATTTCACGCCGAAGGCTGCTGCGACGGCGGCGTGGTCGGTGCGGTCGAAGTCGACTGAGTAGTAGCGTTCGTCAAACTTGGTCTTCTGACCCGCCTTGATCCAGCCGTAGACGGCGTTCGAGAAGACGATGAAGGTGATAGGCAGGCGCTTGCGGACCGCCGTTTCCAACTCGCCGCAGGTGAAGCCGAAGCTTCCATCGCCCATCAGCGCCACGACCTTGTGACCGGGTTTGCCGATGGCGGCACCCATGGCGGCGGACATCGCGTAACCAAGCGCACCATGCGCCCGGTTTGAGAAGAGCGTGCGGCCGGGCACCCGGAGTTCGTAGTAGGCCGAGAGATATGGACAGGGAGTGCCTGGGTCGCCGACGATGATGGCGTCGTTGTCGAGGAGTTTTCGGAGCGTGGCGATGGTGCGCTCGGGCCGGATGGGGCGGTCAGAGCTTGCGGCGATGCCATGGAAGATTTGCCACTTGCGGGCCTTGGCGTCGGCGATTGCGGCGGCGCCCCCGAAAGTCTTCGTCTCGCGCGTTGCGAGCGCCCGGTTGAGCGCGTCGACGGCGAGGCGCGCGTCCGAGACCAGCGCGCCCTCGGTCGGGTAGGACGCGCCGATGACGTCCGGGTCGCTGTCGATGTGAAAGATTCGAGTGCCCTTTGCAGGGTGCCGCCAAAGCTCGGTCGTGACGGAGCCCGCGCGGCAGCCGATGAAGAGCACGAGGTCGGCTTGGTCCACGACCTCGCGTGTTTCCGGCACGCCACCG
Organism: Paracoccaceae bacterium; assembly: GCA_030065075.1. Taxonomy (GTDB): domain Bacteria; phylum Pseudomonadota; class Alphaproteobacteria; order Rhodobacterales; family Rhodobacteraceae; genus JAJDOD01. The sequence continues at coordinate 5,186 of JASJDQ010000064.1, forward strand.
TTGGAACCGACGACGCCCAGGCAGTTGGGGTGCGTCTCGGCCAGCGACCCCTGGCCGCTGATCGTCGTTGCGACTGCGATATCAAGGGCTTCCGAGAGGGTCTTCAACGCTTCTTCGCCGCCTGCCAAAACAACGCCACCGCCGCAAATGATAAGCGGGAAGCTCGCCGAGAGAAGCGCGTCGAGCAGTGTTTCGACCGCTGCGGGATCGGGGCCGGTGGGGTAGGCGGGGTAATGCATATGTGCCGGGTCGTGCCAGATGTCCGCCTGGTCGGCCTCGCCCCGCTGAACGTCGATGGGAAAGCCCAGATGCGCCGAGCCGGGACGCCCCGTGGTCATGGTGCGAAAGGCGGCGCGCACGGCATTTGGCACCTGATCGGCATGCTGGATAACCTGCGTCGATTTGGTGAGCGGGCGCATCAGCCCGGCCTGATCCAGTTCGGTCAGCGGGTAGTGCCCTGCAGCGCGTGTGCCAACGTCCGAGGTGATCGCGAGGATGGGGATGGAGCTTTCACCCGCTTCGACGAGCCCCGGCAGGATGTAGGTCGCGCCGCCGCCCGAGGGGCCTTCGCAGATGCCGGGTTTGCCGGTTACGCGGGCGTAGCCGTCGGCCATATAGGCGGCGGAGCGTTCGTCGCGGGTCAGGATGTGCTCGATGCCATGGTCGAGCCGGTAGAGCGCGTCATAGAAGGGCAGCGTGGTGTCGCCGCAAAGCCCGAAGATGTGGCGCACCTGATAGGCGTCCAGCATCCGCACCATGGCTTCGGCACCGGTGAGCGTGTTCGCGGTCATGGGTCGTCCCTGTCGTTTCGGGTATCAGACGGTGTTTCGGGTGGCAGGGCAAGAGGGGGCGCTGCCCCCATCGACCTTTGGTCGATTCCCCCGGAGTATTTTCAACAGGAAGAAGGGAAGATCTGAATCAAATCGTCAGGGCTGCGAGCGTCAGCCAGCCGGTGCATTCGGTGAGTTTTTGTGTGGCGCCGAGGGTATCGCCGGTCTGCCCGCCGATCTGGCGTTTGAAGAGCGCCGTCAGGCTGAGCGTGGTCAGGGCGATAATCGGAAGGGCAGGGAGGGCGGTCAGGCCCAGCACAAGCGTCAAACCAAGCGCGACCCAGTGCCGAGGAGCGAGGGGAGCTCTGGCGCTGTGACCCAGCCCGTCGTCTCTCGCAGCGGGCAGTCGCGTCATCGGCCAGAGCATGGCTGTTCGACTTGCCGCGCCGATGGCGAGAAAGGCCCAGAACCCGCCCGCCTCGGCGATGGCGGTGGCACTGAGGCCTAGGGTGAAGATCAGCGCCAGCACACCGTAGCTGCCGATCCGGCTGTCCTTCATGATCTCGAGTTTCCGGGCCTTGTCTGCGCCGCCGCCGAAGCCGTCCGCCGTATCGGCGAGGCCATCTTCGTGAAGTCCTCCCGTCGCCAGCGCCTGAATGGCGAGGGCGATGAGCGCGGCGGCAAAGGGCGGCAGGCCAAGCGCGGTGGCAGCAGCAAAACCGGCCCACATTAGTGCTCCGACCAAAGCCCCCACCAGCGGGAAGGCCCAGATGCTGGCGGGGATCGAAGGCGCGGGATCGGGTATGGTGCCGCAGGGCAGGCGGCTGAGAAGCATGCACGCCAGTTGCGCTTCTTTCCGCTGCGCGCTCACCCGCCCGCGACGCCTGCTTCGGCGAAGGTCGCCATGCCGTTGTGGCAGGCGAGGGCGCTTTTCACGATGCCGAGGGCAACCGCGGCGCCGGTGCCTTCGCCGAGGCGCATGTTGAAGTCGAGGATGGGCAGTTTGCCCATGGCCTGCGTCAGGCGCTTGTGCCCCGGTTCGGCGCTGGCGTGACCGATCAGGCAATGATCGAGGAATGTCGGGTCCGCTGCAAAAAGTGGCGCGACGGCCGCGGTACAGATGTAGCCGTCGAGAAGCACCGGGATGCGCGCCTGGCGTGCCGCCAGGACAGCGCCGCAGATGGCCGCCTGCTCGCGTCCTCCGAAGTGGGCCAGTGCGCGGAGCGGGTCGTTCGTGCCATGGCGCGCTATGCCGGTCGCAATGACGCGGGCCTTGAGCGCCTGGCCATCGGCGTCCGACCCGGTGCCCGCGCCGACCCAATCGGAGGGGTCACCGCTAAAGGATGCACAAGCGAGGGCCGCAGCGATGGTGGAGTTGCCGATCCCCATTTCGCCCACAAGCAGGATGTCGGCGTTTGTGTCCACCGCACTTGCGCCAGTGGCCATGGCGGACATCACTTCGGCCTCGGTCATTGCGGAGGCTTCCGTGAAGTCCCCCGTGGGGCGGTCGAGGTCAAGCGGCACGACGGAGAGCGTCGCCCCATTTGCGCGGCAAAGCTGGTTGATCGCGGCACCGCCTGCCTCGAAGTTGGCGACCATCTGATGCGTCACCTCTTGCGGGAAGGGGTTCACACCTTGGGCACAAATGCCGTGATTGCCCGCGAAAACAAGGGCCTGCGCGTTGTCAGCTGTTGGGCGATCGGTCTGCTGCCAGCCCGCCAGAAAGACCGCGATGTCCTCGAGGCCACCGAGTGACCCCGGCGGCTTGGTCAATTGATCCTGGCGCGCCCGCGCGGCCGCACGGCTCTCCTCATCCGCCTGCGGCAAGGTTCTTGCAAGGGCTGCAACGTCCTCAAACGAGGTTAGGGTCAACGGCATTCGGCTTCACTTTCATCGGGTATCCGGCGACCGCCAGATAAACCTCGTCCACGGCGGCTGCAACGGTCTGATTTAGGTGACCCTGCGCGTCCCGAAAGGCGCGGGCCAGCGCGTTTTCTGGAACGATGCCCCCGCCCACTTCGTTGGTGACGATGACGACCGGGCTTTGCTGTCGGGGCAGCGCCATGGCCAGGTGCCGGGCGGCGTCCTGCCAGTCCGCCTTTTCGTGCATCAGGTTCGAGAGCCAGAGCGTCAGGCAATCGACCAGGCGTGCGCCCATTCCGTCGGTTCGCTCGAGCGCGCCGAGGAGGTCGAGGGGCTCGGCAACTGTGGTCCACTCGGGCCCCCGCCGGTCTTGGTGGTCCTTGATGCGGCGTGCCATTTCGGCGTCGAATGCCTGACCAGTGGCGATATAGATCGGCTTGCCTGGCGCTTTCGCCACCCAACCCTCGGCAATCCGGCTTTTACCGGAACGCGCGCCGCCTGTGATCAGTATCGACTTTCCCATAAGGCCGTGACAAATCAGATAACCGGTTGAATGGGAACCCATGGCAGACGCGGCAGAACTGATCCTGATCCGGCACGGACCGACCAAGCGACCGGGCCACTTGAACGGGCGGACGGATGTCGCCTTGGCCGAGGTGCCTGACCCCGTTCGCGTGGCTTTCGACCGGCTGATCGTCAGCCCGGCCAAGCGCGCGGTTGCGACGGCGGATGGGTTGTTTTCGGGCGCTGAACTGATCGAAGACGCACGATTATGGGAACAGAACTTCGGTATCTGGGACGGCGTGGCCTTTGCGGACCTGCCCGACATCGGTGATTTGGGATTGGAGGTACTCGCCAAGCTCACGTCGGAAGGCGGCGAGAGTTTTGAGGAGATGGTCGCCCGTGTTCGCCCGGCCTTGGAAGAGGCGGCGGACATGGCGCGCGACCTTGGGGGTCGGGTCGCGGTGGTGGCCCATGCCGGGACGGTAAGGGCAGGGCTGGCGATGGCGATGGGGGCACTGCCGCCCGCGCTGGCGTTCCAGATCGGGCATCTGCGAGCGACGCGGTTGGTGTGTTTGAAGGACGGGTTCGCTATCCGCTCGGTCAACGAGGTTCTGGGATGACAACTGCTGTTGCAAACGTTACGAACACGCGGATTTCGGGCCATTTCGGCGAGTGGCTTCAGGGCCGGCTTGGCGCGGATGGCCTGGTTGTTCTGGTGAGCCTTACGTGTCCGGCGCTTGGGGCCACGGCGCGTGTCGTGCCCGGACCCGCGGTGATCACGGGCAACGTGGACGGTTCGGTGGCCGATCGCTTCTTTGCCGCGCTCGGCGCGCGCCCATCGGTGGGAATGCATGTCGATACGGATGCCGAGCCTGGGGCCGGAGCAGGCATGTCGACGGCGGCGCTTCTGGCGCTCGCCGGGGCGGCGGGGATGGTCGGCGACGTCGCACAAGCGGCCTTGGTGGCGGAGGGCGCGGTGGATCCTTTGCATCTGGCGGATTTCGATCATGTGCTATGGGCCTCGCGCGAAGTCCGTGTCGTTGAGCGCTTCGGCGGATTGCCGGAGTTCGCGGTCGTGGGGGGCTTCTGGGGCGCACCAGAGCGGACCGACCCGGGCGATGATGCGTTCCCGGATGTCTCCGACATAGTGCCCATGTGGCGCGCGGCGGTGGCGCGCGAGGACCGGACCGCCTTGGCCGGGCTGGCCACCGAGGCAACTCGGCGGACAACAGCGTTGCGTGGCCCCAAGGACGACCCGACCGAGGAGATCGCGCGCGAAGTCGGCGCGCTTGGCATCGTGCGGGCTCACACCGGGTCCGCCCGTGGCCTTCTGTTTGCGCCGGGCCAGATCGCTCCGGGGACGGCGGAACGGTTGAGCGAAGCCGGGTACGCCGACGTCCTGACGTTTCATACGGGGCGCAAGTCATGATGGCCGCCGCGATGCTGCTCGCGTTGGGGATTGAAGCGGCCATCGGCTGGCCGGACGCACTTTATCGCCGCGTCGGTCATCCAGTCGGTTGGATCGGCGCGCTGATTGCGTGGGGCGAGGTGCGGTGGAACCGCAGTGACGCCAAGGCGCGGCGTTTCAATGGAACGGTTTTCGCGTGCACCGGCATCGTGCTGACAGTGGTTTTGGCCTCGTTTGTGACTGTCCTCTTGCCGGATGGTTGGCTTGGCGCGGTGATTACGGGGGTGCTCGCATGGCCCTTCGTCGCGGCGCGATCCCTGCACGAGCATGTCGAGGATGTTGCCCAACCGCTTGTGGCAGAGGACCTCGACCGCGCGCGCCAGGCCGTTTCCAAGATCGTCGGGCGCAATCCGGAAACGCTTGATGAGGCCGCCATCGCGCGCGCCTCGCTTGAAAGCCTGGCCGAAAACGCCTCGGATGGTGTCATGGCGCCGCTCTTCTGGGGGGCGCTTTTGGGGCTGCCGGGGATCGTCGCTTACAAGGTGATCAATACGCTCGATTCGATGATCGGATACCGGAACGCGCGCTACAGCGATTTCGGCTGGGCTGCGGCCCGCATTGACGACTGGGCCAACCTGATCCCGGCACGTCTGACCGGCGCGCTGATCGCGCTGGCGGCCACCGGCGTGCGCCGGACGGCGTTTCGGACGATGTTGCGCGATGCGCGCGGGCACCGGTCGCCCAACGCAGGCTGGCCGGAGGCCGCGATGGCGGGCGCGCTGGCCATCCGTCTTTCGGGGCCACGTGTTTACGATGGGGTGCCGACCGATGATCCGTGGCTGAACCCTGTCGCAGGCGACCCTCGGCCCGTGGACGTGACCCGAGGCCTTCGGCTTTACCGTCGCGCCGTGGCGATCTTCGCTCTCGTCCTAGCCATTTCGGCAGTGATCTGATGCGGGATCACGGCGGCAATCTTGATTGGGCGATGGCGCGTTGGGGCGGACGGGCAGAGGACTGGCTTGACCTTTCGACGGGGATCAATCCAACGCCCTATCCGGTACCAGACCTGCCATCCCGCGCCTGGACGGCGCTTCCGACGAGGTCCGAGATGGCGGCGTTGGCCGAGGCGGCAGAGGCGGCCTACGGTTGCGGCCCGGTCCTGCCGGTGGCGGGCGCGCAGGCCGGTATTCAGATGATCCCGCAACTGGCGGAGACGGGACAGGCGCGCATTCTTGGACCCACCTACAACGAACATGCCGCCAGTTTCGAAGCGGCGGGTTGGCAGGTTCAAACAGTCACGAATTCAAGGGAACTGGCAGGGTCTGATGCCGCCGTGGTCGTGAACCCGAACAACCCGGACGGCCGGATTTTGAACCACGACGCGCTGATGGACCTGGCCCGGAAGGTGGGCCTTCTGGTCGTCGACGAGAGCTTTGCCGATCCGACGCCGGAGGTGTCTGTCGCGCCGCTGGCGGTCGATAACATCATCGTCCTTCGATCCTTCGGCAAGTTCTTCGGTCTCGCCGGGCTTCGTTTGGGCTTCGTCCTTGCCACTCCGGATACAATCGACCGGCTGGCCGCGTTCGCCGGTCCGTGGCCGGTCTCGGGTGCGGCCATCGAAATCGGCCGCGCGGCGCTGGCCGATGGGAACTGGCAGACCGGAATGCGCAAGAGCCTGACAGGGCATGCCGAACGATTAGACGATCTGGCCAACGCGGCGGGATGGTCGGTGGTAGGTGGCACGACACTTTTCCGGCTTTACGACACGCCAGACGCGGCCGAAGCACAAACGCGGCTGGCCGAAGGCAAGGTCCTGGGCCGCGTTTTCCCTTATTCCGACCGTTGGGTGCGTCTGGGATTGCCGCCCGAAGGCGGCTGGGCACAAGTCAGGCCAGCCCTTCAACTCTGATGCATCCTTCTGGTGAAAATGTGCCAGGGGGTCTGGGGACAGCGTCCCCCGGCATTTTGGGTCTCAGGACGCCAGATCGAAGAGGCCGTCGAGGTCCAGATGCGCCTCCATATGCGCGGCGAGATCATCTAGTGTGGCTTCGACCTCTGCCTCGTAGGAAAGATTGCTTGCGATGACGCCGAGGTTCTGAAGGAAAGCGCGGCGAAAGCCATCGTCGCGGAACATTCCGTGCAGATAGCTGCCCATCACGCGGCCATCTGCGCTGACGGCGCCCTCGGGCCGATCGCCCAGATAGGCGAACGGACGCTTGCGGTCGGGGCCTTCGGTTTGACCAATGTGGATCTCGTAACCCCGAAAGGAGGTGTCCGTTGCGGAGTGGCGCGCCATGACCTTCGTCAGGCGCTTGTCAGGCACCATGTCCGTGGTGACGTCCAGGAGGCCCAAGCCGGGCGTCTCGCCTGCGGGGCCTTCGATGCCGCCCGCGTCGGCGATCCGGGTGCCCAGCATCTGATACCCGCCGCAAAGCCCCAATATGTGCCCGCCGCGCCGATGGTGGGCGACGAGGTCGATGTCCCAGCCCTGATCGCGGAGGAACGCCAGATCGCCGCGGGTCGATTTACTGCCGGGGAGGATCACGAGCGTGGCATCGCCCGGAATGGCGCGACCGGGCTCCAGCATCGTCAACCGCACGCCCGGTTCTTGTGCCAGCGGATCCATGTCGTCGAAATTAGCGATCCGGGCGAGGCGCAGGCAGACGATGTGGGTGCCGTCGCCGGCGCTCTCGCGGATATCGAGGGCGTCTTCGGCTGGCAATTTCCAGGCGTCCGCGAACCATGGCAGAACACCGAAGCCAGGCCATCCGGTCCGTTCCTCGATCAGGCGATAGCCCTCGTCGAAAAGCGAAGGATCGCCGCGGAACTTGTTGATCATGAACCCCTTTATCTGGTGTCGATCTTTGTCGCTTAGAACGGCGGCGGTCCCGACCATTTGCGCAATGACCCCGCCACGGTCGATGTCGCCTGCGAGTACCACCGGCACATCCGCCGCCACCGCAAAGCCCATGTTCGCGATGTCGCCTGCACGGAGGTTGACTTCCGCCGGAGAGCCCGCGCCTTCGACAAGGACCAGATCGTGGGCCGCCTTCAGGCGTTGAAAGCTGTCCAGAACCGGGGCCATCAGGTCCGGTTTCAGCTTAGCGTAGTCGCGCGCCTTGGCTGTTGTCAGGCGTTTGCCGTGCAGGACGACCTGCGCGCCGGTCTCGGTTTCGGGCTTCAGAAGAACGGGGTTCATGTCGGTGTGCGGATCGAGGTGTGCCGCCCGGGCCTGAAGGGCCTGCGCGCGCCCGATCTCGCCCCCGTCGACGGTGACGGCGGCATTGTTCGACATGTTTTGCGGCTTGAATGGCGCGACTGACAGACCGCGTTTCGCGACAGCGCGGGCGAGCCCCGCGACCAATACCGATTTGCCGACGTTGGACCCGGTGCCCTGGATCATCAGTGCCCGGCTCATGATCCTTTTGCGCCGCCTTCGGCGTCGACCCGCCGGGAGGGGCGCTGCCGCTCCCGGACCCTCCCCGGGATTTTTTCGGGTCGATGGAGGGGGAGAGCGGCGCAAACCCGGAAGTGCTGCGCTGCCATCAGAATTCCACGCCCGCCTGGGCCTTGATGCCGTCCCGGAAGGGGTGCTTCAGAAGCGTCATTTCGGTGACCAGGTCGGCGGCTTCGATCAACTCGTCCTTGGCGTTCCGCCCCGTCAGGACGACATGTGTCATCAGTGGTTTCTCGGTCAACAGGAAGTCCACCACCTCGTCGATGTCGATGTAGTCATAGCGAAGCGCGATGTTGATCTCGTCCAGCAGCACGAAGCGGATGGTGGGATCGCGTATGAAGTCTTTCGCCTTTTCCCAACCCGCTTGGGCCGCCGCGATATCGCGGGCCTTGTCCTGCGTTTCCCAGGTGAAGCCTTCGCCGCTGGTGACCCATTTCACCTCGTCCGGGAAGCGCTGGGTGAAGAAGTCACGTTCGCCCGTCGCCCAGGTGCCCTTAATGAACTGCACCACCGCCGCCGGCATCCCGTGCGCGATGCAGCGTGTCAGCATGCCGAAGGCCGAGGACGACTTGCCCTTGCCCGCGCCGGTATGGACAATGATCAGACCTTTTTCCTCGGTCTTCGTCTCCATCATCTTGTCGCGCGCCGCCTTGATCTTTTGCATCTTCTCGCGATGGCGGTCGTTTTCGTCGCTCATGACGTCGTCCCCGTTGGCTTGACACGCGCCGAGGGATCGCAGACTTTCCCTCAACTGCTGGTGCCCCTGTGTAACGGGGTGAAAAGGGAATGCAATCGCAGCCGCCCCCGCGACCGTAAGCGGAAAGGGTCATCGACATGCCACTGGGCCGCGCCCCGGGAAGGCCGATGAACCCGTTCGATCCGCGAAGCCGGGAGACCTGCCAGCCAACGATAACGTCACCGGACGGGGTGTTCCGGGAGCGGGCCTTGGCCTTGCCCAAGCCGTCCTCTCGCGTCCCCGTTCCACGAAAGGGAAGTGAAAGATGGCCGAGCCGGTCGAGCTTCTGATCTGCACGACGTGCAAGCGTCCCGGCTTCGACCCCGAGGCCGAGCGACCGGGTGCGATGCTCCACAAGGCGCTGGAGGGGGCGGCACTGCCCGCGAATGTCGCGCTGAAGCCGGTCGAGTGCCTGTCCAACTGCGATTACGGCTGTTCCATCGTACTGAGGGGCGGCGCGCGGCGGTGGACCTATGTCTATGGCAACCTCGGCGAGGGGGCGGCTGACCTCGTGATCGACGGGGCCACGCGCTATGCCGCGACGCAAGACGGTCTGGTGCCCTGGCGCGAGCGCCCCGAACACTTCCGCAAGAACTGCATTGCCCGCATCCCGCCACAGGAGGCCCCATGACCGATCTGAAGAAAGTCCCCGTCACTGTCGTCACCGGTTTTCTGGGCTCGGGCAAGACCACACTTATCCGGCATCTGATCGAAACCACAGAAGGTCGGCGTCTGGCGGTCATAGTCAACGAATTCGGCGATGTCGGTGTCGACGGCGAGATCCTGAAAAGTTGTGCCATCCCCGATTGCCCGGCGGAGAACATCGTGGAGCTCGCCAACGGCTGCATTTGCTGCACCGTGGCGGACGATTTCATCCCGACGATCGAGGCGCTGATGGCGCTTGATCCGTTGCCCGATCACATCCTGATCGAGACCAGCGGGCTGGCCTTGCCAAAGCCGCTACTGAAGGCGTTCGACTGGCCCGCGATCCGGTCCCGCGTGACCGTGGATGGCGTGATCGCCTTGGCCGATGCCGAAGCCGTCGCCGCAGGTCGCTTCGCGCCCAACGTGGCTGCCGTCGATGCCGAGCGGTTGGCGGATGATAGCATCGACCACGAGACGCCCTTGTCGGAGGTCTTCGAGGATCAGATTTCCTGTGCCGACATCATCCTGCTGACCAAGCCGGATCTGGCCGGGTCGGAGGGGGTCGCAAAGGCGAAAGAGATCATCGCGGCAGAGGCGCCACGCCCCTTGCCGGTGATCGAAGTGGCCGAAGGTGTCGTGGATCCACGGGTGATCCTGGGGCTGGAAGCGGCCGCCGAGGATGACCTTGAGGCGCGGCCCTCGCATCACGACACGCCCCACGATCACGACCATGAGGATTTCGAAAGCATCGTCGTGAATATCCCGGAACTCGTTGAGCCTGCGCAGCTTGTGCGGGCCATCGAAGGGCTGGCCAATGATCACAACATCCTGCGCGTGAAGGGCTACGCGAGCGTGGCGGGCAAACCCATGCGTCTCTTGGTGCAGGCTGTGGGCGCGCGCGTGCGGCACCAATACGACAGGCCGTGGAAATCGGACGAGGCACGCCAGGGACGTTTGGTCGTGATCGCGGAACATGACGACATCCGGCGGGACGTGATCGAAGCGGCGCTCGCCACCCAGCCGACACCGGCAGAATAGCGAGGTAGGGCGGGGTTCACCCCGCCGCGCACAGTCATGCATGTCGTCTTTCGGGAAAGCCACGGGTTAGAGGAAACGGAAACCCCGACCGATCTGGGGCAAAGCCCAGCGGATCTGGTCGTGTTGTCCTTTTCCGACAGTGACCTTGGCGCCTTTGCCGAAGCCTGGCATCGTGGTGGCGGGCCCGAGGGACACTTGCCCAGCCTGCGCCTTGCCAACCTGGCGGCACTCAAGCACCCGCTTTCTGTCGATACCTATGTGGAACAGACCCTCGCAGGCGCGAAAGGTTTGCTGATCCGCCTGATCGGGGGCGTGCCATACTGGGCCTACGGGCTGCAACAGATCGAGGCTCTTGCCAGCCGCACCGGGCTTGCCGTGGCCGTTTTGCCCGCCGATGGGCGCCCGGACACCCGGCTGGATGCGTTTTGCACGATGCCCCGGTCAACAATCCGGCGCCTGACGCATCTGTGCGACAATGGCGGAGTTGTCGCCGCGCAAGCCGCTCTGGCGCAAATGGCACTTAGCGCGGGGCTTTACGCGGGCCCCGTTCTGGGTGCCAAGACCTTGCCGCAGGTGGGTGCATGGACCCCCGAACATGGCGTCACTTGCCCGCTGTTCTTGCAGGCCCCTGCCCCGGTTCTGCTGGTGTTTTACCGTTCCTATCTGGTGTCCGCAGACCTCGCGCCGGTGCGGGCCCTGTTCAAAGCCTTTCGTGCGCGCGGGCATGCGGTTCTGGGCCTTTTTGCCCCATCGCTCAAGGCGCCCGAGGCCGCAGGCTGGCTGCGCCGGCACGTGGAGGCCCTGCAGCCCTCTGCCATCGTCAACCTCACCGCTTTCAGCGGCAAGGGGGCGGATGGCACATCCCCGCTGGATGCGGGCGACGCGCCTGTGTTTCAGGTGGCTTTGGCCACATCCACGCGCGACGCGTGGGCCAAGGCCGAACGCGGCCTGTCGCCAGCCGATCTGGCCATGCATGTGGTCCTGCCGGAAGTCGACGGGCGTATCCTTGGGGGCGTGGCCTCTTTCAAGGAACCCGGTCCACGCGACGATGCCCTGCAATTTGCACGGTTCGAGCATGTGCCTGAACGGAACAGGATCGACGCAATCGCTGACCGCGTCGAAGGCTGGCTGCGCCTTGCGCGCACGCCCGTGGCCACACGCCGCCCGGCGCTTGTCATGTCGACCTATCCCGGAAAGGACTGGAACCTGGGCCATGCGGTTGGGCTGGATGCCCCGGCC
>JASJDQ010000065.1 GCA_030065075.1 Paracoccaceae bacterium
CGGATGTGCACCCCTACGTGATGCTCAACTATCTGGGCAAGCCGCGAGATGTCATGACACTCGCGCATGAACTTGGCCACGGCGTGCATCAGCGTCTGGCGGCAGGGCAGGGCGAACTTCTGTCATCGACGCCCCTGACGCTTGCGGAGACCGCGAGTGTATTTGGCGAGATGCTGACCTTCCGGCGCTTGCTGTCGGAAGCCCCCGATGTGTCCGAGAAGAAGGTGCTGCTGGCCAACAAGGTCGAGGACATGATCAACACAGTCGTCCGCCAGATCGCGTTCTATGATTTCGAATGCAAGCTGCACGACGCGCGTCGTCAGGGCGAACTGACACCGGATGATATCGGCGCGCTTTGGATGAGCGTTCAGGGCGAGAGCCTGGGCCCGGCCTTCACCTTCATGGAGGGATATGAGACCTTTTGGGCCTACATCCCGCATTTTGTGCATTCGCCCTTCTACGTTTACGCCTATGCTTTCGGGGATGGCCTGGTAAACGCGCTCTATGCCGTTTACGAAGAGGGCGATCCGGCGTTTCAGGATAAATACTTCGAGATGTTGAAGGCAGGCGGGTCCAAGCACCACAAGGAACTTTTGGCACCCTTCGGTCTTGACGCGTCTGACCCGGCTTTCTGGGACAAGGGTTTGTCGATGATTTCTGGCTTCATTGAAGAGTTGGAGGCCATGGAGAGTTGAGGTCTTGCGCCGCGCTTGCCGCGCGTCGCGAAGCCGGGGCTTTGCCCCCGGACCCCAAGCGTATTTTAGGCAAGATGAAGGAACTTGAGCATGGCAGCGGCGACCCCTCCGGTTTGTGACTTCGGCTGGCAAGCACCGCCATTCACCCTGCCGGGGACGGACGGAAAGACCTATTCGCTGGAGGACGTGAGCGGGTCCAAGGGCTTTCTTATCATTTTCATCTGCAACCATTGCCCGTATGTTCTGGCGATCCTCGACAAGATCGTTCGTGATGCACGGGATTTGCAGGCGTTGGGGATCGGTGTGGCGGCGATCTGCTCGAACGATGCGGAGCGTTATCCGGCCGACAGTTTCGAGAACATGGCGCGCATGGCCGAGGAGCAGGAGTTTCCCTTTCCCTACCTGCATGACGAAGATCAGTCGGTTGCGCGGGCCTATGGCGCGGTTTGTACGCCGGATTTTTTTGGGTTCGATGCGAAGGGCGGTCTGCAGTACCGGGGGCGGCTTGATTCGTCGCGTGCATCGCCGGTGCCTGGAGATCTGCCGCGCGAGCTTTACGACGCCATGCGGTTGGTGGCCGAGACGGGACAAGGTCCAAAAGAGCAGGTGCCGTCGATGGGGTGCTCCATCAAGTGGAAGGGATCGGCATGGAGTTGAATGCGGATTTCAACAAGCGCGCGGTCGTTCACAGTGCCGATGTGGCGTGGGTCGCTTCGCCGATGGCGGGCGTGGACCGGCGCATGCTGGACCGTATCGGCGGCGAAGTCGCTCGTGCCACGACGATCGTTCGCTATGCGCCCGGGAGTTCGTTTTCCAGCCATGTGCATACCGGCGGAGAGGAATTCCTGGTGCTGGAGGGTGTCTTTCAGGACGAGCACGGGGATTTCCCCGCCGGCAGCTATATTCGAAATCCGCCGCAATCATCGCACACGCCGGGTTCCGAGCCCGGGTGCACGATTTTTGTCAAACTCTGGCAGTTCGATCTGCGCGACCGAACCCATGTGCGTGTTGATACGAACAAGATGCGGTTTTCGCCAACCGCGGATGGGGTCGAGGTGATGCCGCTCTTCTCGGATGGCCGCGAAGATGTCGTTCTGGAGCGCTGGGCGCCGGGGACCGAAGTCGTCTTGGCAGAGGCAGGGGGCCTGGAACTTCTGGTGCTCGAAGGCGGCTTTTCCGAGGAAGGCGAGACGTTTCGGCCTGGCAGTTGGTTGAGGTTGCCGAAAGGCAGCGCGGCCCGTGCTTTGGCCGGTGCAGATGGTGCCAAGGTTTGGATTAAGCGTGGACACCTGCGGGAAATGCCAAGCGCTCCCGGCCAGTAATCACTCGACAGCAATGCGCGATGTGATTTGCCCGTTTATGCGCATGCAGTCGGTCAGATCAACCGGTGCGTTCATCCGGGTCGAGCAGAGCTTCCCGGAAAACGCCGCCACCAGTTCCGCGGCTGTCCCCCAGACATCGAAGGCGACAATCTGGAAACGCGCCAATTCGCCAGCACCGCGACTGGTGAAGAACTGGCCTCCCATCCCGTTTGGCAGGTACATGATTTCGATCGCCATCGGATCGTCGTCGGGCGTGAATTGACCCGCGTAGCGCACATCGACGCTTAGCATGCCTTTGCTGACGAACCGAGGTTCAGGGTGACCCTGCACGTAGAGATCGGCGTAGTGCGACGTTTGCTCGAAACTTGCCGTCGCCACTTGCTGGTCGCCTTGAGTCATTGTGATCGTATGCCAGCTCTGTTCTTTGCCGTCGATGAAGGCCGTGATGCGACCGAGTTCATCGGCGAGGGCTGGTTGGATGGTGAAGGCCAACGTCATCAATGCGAGCCTGAAGGTCATGACATCTGCCTATCAGAGGGGAGGGTGGCGAACCAACAGTCGACATTTCTGCGAATCGTTTAACCTCCGTTTAAGCTCGGCTTTTGTCGACATGGCGTGCGCTTTTGCCGGAAAATGGCGAGCACTCGAGACGATTGGGCACATGTGGTGAAATCGAGCCACTTGGAGGACAGATGTTCACGGGCCCAAGCAAACTTGGTGCTTGCCGTCACTGATTGCGACGGAATGTAGAGATCCACGCGATATTGGACGCAGATACGAAACAGTTTTCGCGTCTGTCGCGTCTGTTACCGCGAGCCAATTGACTCTTGGCACCCGAGTTTGCCACAATTTTGCCATAAACCTGCTGGGGGTAAGGGTACTAGTTATGTCGTTGCCGCGCTTGACGCTGATGCCTCAACCAAAAGAGGCAGAAGCGGAACAACCGCGTCTTTTGCTGCCAGAACCGGAGAATGCTCCGGTCGAAGTCGCCTCGATCGCACGCATGGTGCAGGGTGGGCGTTGGCGTACGGAGGCAATGCGGAGTTATGACCGTCCGGTCTTGATCTGGTTCACCCGTGGCCAGGGCCGCCTGACCATTGCCGGTCGAAACAGCGGATATGGTCCGCACAATCTTGTCTTTCTGCCGAAACAGTCGATGCATGGGTTCACGACGATGGGCCCGGTTCTGGGCTCGCTTGTGTTCTTGCCGGATGAGCCAAGCCTCGATTGGCCGGTCGAGCCGATGCACTTGCGCGTTCACGAAGCGCAGCAGCAGCGCGAATTGACCGGCATGATCGAAGCGATGCAGCGCGAGGCAGAAAGCGGTGAGAACCACGCCAATCGTGCGCTGACATATCACGCTGGCTTGTTGTCGGTCTGGTTAGCGCGCATTTCAGAGGCTTACGCCCACCTAGGGAACACATCCTCTGCCACGCGCCTGGATACAGCGGCCCATCGCTTGGCCGAGGCGTTCACCGCGCTGGTCGAACGCGATTTCCGCAACCCAGCGGGTGTGCAGCACTATGCGGGTCTGTTGGGAGTGACGCCGACGCATTTGAGCCGTGTCTGTCGCAAGGTTTCTGGCCGTCCAGCGTTGGATATTCTGACCGACCGGCGCCATTTCGAGGCGCGGCGGCTTCTGCGAGATACCAACGTTCAGATATCGGAAATTGCACGGCAATGCGGTTTTACGTCCGCCGCCTACTTTACCAGAGCCTTCCGGGCACGCAGCGGTCAAAGCCCTTCGGAGTTCCGAAACAATATTTGACCTATAAGTTGGTCGTTTTGCGTGAAGTTTTTCGAGGGCTCGTGTAGTTCTCGGCCAGAACTGTTCCGATCCCTGCGGTCGCAATGTGCGTCCGAGCGAATTGCCAGAAGGTATCGTCGATGACGAGTCCAACCAACTCCCGGGTGCATCCTGCAGCGCGGATGCATGCAAAGGAATATGCGACTGGCCAATTGGACAGGCGCGAGTTCCTGTCGCGCGCGACGGCGTTGGGAGTTGGCGCGAGCGCGGCCTACGGGTTGATTGGAGCCACGCAGCCCGCACGCGCGGCCGGACATGCCCGGGAAGGCGGGACCATGCGCATTCAGATGGAAGTGCACGCGATGAAGGACCCGCGTTTGGCGGACCTTAGCCAGATCGCGAACTATTTCCGTGGCACGTTGGAGTACCTCGTCGAGTACAACAACGATGGCACCTTCACGCCGATGCTTCTGGAAGGCTGGGAGGTCAATGAGGACGCGACGATCTATACCCTGTTCGTGCGGCCTGGCGTGAGGTGGAACAACGGCGATCCGTTCACCGCGCAAGATGTGGCGCGCAATATCGAACGATGGTGCGACCGGACGGTGGACGATAATTCGATGGCAGGTCGCTTTGCGACGCTGATCGATCCGGACACGAATATGGCCATCGAAGGCGCGATCACGATCCTGAGCGATTTGCGCGTTCGTCTGACGTTGCCGCGGCCGGACATCTCGCTCATTCCGGGGATGGCGGATTACCCGGCGGCCATTGTGCACGAAAGCTTCGATGCCGGAGATTTCCTGAACACGCCCGGCACGGGACCCTTCCTGATGTCGGTGCTGGAGCCTGGTGTGCGCGGGTTTATCACCAAGAACGCCGCTCACACGTGGTGGGGGGAGGAAGTTTTTGGTGAACCCGCCTTGGATGGTATCGAGTTCATTGACTATGGCACCGATCCGGCCACAGCGATGGCGGCCATCGAAGCGGGCGAGGTCGATGTCCTCTACGAGTCGGTGGGTGAGTTCATCGATGTGCTGGACGAAGCCGGGCTGCGAAGGTCCGAGGTGGTGACAATGGCGACGATCGTCATTCGTCCAAGGCAAGTCGCTGAAGTCGAAGGCATGCGGCCGTACGAGGATGTTCGCGTGCGCCGGGCGCTTGCGCTGGCTGTGGACAACGGGATTTGTCTGGAACTCGGGTATGGAAACCGGGGCATTCCAGCCGAGAATCACCATATCGGGCCGGTTCATCCCGAGTATGCCGAATTGCCGCCCGTGGTTCGCGACGTTGAGGAAGCGCGTCGATTGATGTCTGAAGCTGGAATGATGGATTTCGAGCATCTTCTGTTCTCGCTCGACGATGACTGGCGCAGGAACACGGCAGATGCGGTGGCCGCGCAGTTGCGCGATGCGGGGTTCCGTGTGCGTCGGCAATCTATGCCAAGCGAGAGCTATTGGGTCGAATGGGTCAGCTATCCGTTTTCGGCAACAGACTGGAACCATCGTCCGTTAGGCGTGCAGATATGGGCCTTGGCCTATCGGTCTGGCGAGGCGTGGAACGAATTCGGTTGGTCGAACAGCGAGTTCGATGCAATCCTGAACGAAGCATTGGCGATTGCGGATGCGGATAAGCGGCGCGAGGTCGTTGCGCGCGGGCAGGCCCTGCTACAACAAGAAGGCGTGACGATCCAACCTTACTGGCGCTCGCTTTACCGCCACACAGTGCCGGGTGTGCTTGGAGCAGACATGCATGTGACCTTCGAGATTCACCCTCACAAACTCGGCTTCGCAGCCTAGAAATCTATCGCGATGCCCTTGTTTTCCCAATCGCCGTAACGAACCGGCTCTGGTCCATCGCGCCCGCCAAGCTCGGTCGGCAAGGTCTTTGCCTTTTCCGCTTTGCGGCGTTCCTCGGCTTCGGCGAGGGCGCGTTGGGCTTCTGGGGGCAGGGTGTCTTTGTTGTCCGTCATGAGCTTTTGGTATAACGCGCAATCTGTTTCTGACAAGTCAGGGCAATGAGCGAACAAGGTCGGGAAATACGGGCAGCCGCAGTGCGTGCCATGACGGCAGCGACCGAAAAGGGCGACCTTCTTAGCATCGCTCTGCCGCGCGTGACGGCGAAACTGGATGGGGCCGCTTCTGCGCGTGCCGGGCGATTGGCCACCGAGGCCTTGCGCTGGGCTAATCGCTCGGACCGTGTTCTGGGGCCGCATCTGCGTCTTCGGCCAGAAGACTCGGTGATGAATGCACTCCGGCTCGCGATTTACGAGTTATTCGAGGCGGGCGAGGCGCATCATGGTGTCGTCAATGACATCGTTTCGCTGGTGACACGATCGAAGGCCGGGTTGGTGAATGGCGTGCTTCGTAATGTCCTTCGCCGGCAGGTGGATTGGGCATCGTTGCCCGCGCCTCAAGTGCCGAAATGGCTGCGGAAGCGCCTGTTGACGGCATGGGGGAAAGAAGCCGTTCTGGCGATGGAGCGTGTCCAGGCGCAGCGTCCACCGTTGGATTTGAGTTTGCGCGAGGCTGGGGAAGCGACGCATTGGGCCAAGGCCTTGGGTGGGCGAATTCTGCCGGGCGGCAGTCTGCGATTGGACAGTGGCGCTCAAGTTTCCGATCTGCCGGGCTTCGGCGAGGGCGCATGGTGGGTGCAGGACGCCGGTGCAGCCGTTGCCGCACGGGTACTCGACGCTCAACCAGAAGAACAGGTTCTGGACCTGTGCGCGGCGCCTGGCGGAAAGACAATGCAACTGGCGGCGACGGGTGCGACGGTCACCGCGCTCGATTCCTCTGAAGGGCGGATGGTTCGGTTGCGAGAGAACCTGTCGCGTACCGGGCTTCAAGCTCGGATCGTTGTCGCGAACGCCCTGGAGTGGCAACCTGACCGCACGTTTGACGCCATTTTGCTGGATGCACCTTGCTCTGCGACGGGCACGCTTCGCCGCCACCCCGAACTGGCATACGCCCGTGATGGGAGCGGAATCGAAGATCTGGTTCGTTTGCAGGCCGCATTGCTGGACCGGGCGTCCGCTTGGGTACGCCCGGGCGGTCGTTTGGTGTACTGCACATGTTCCCTGTTGCCCGAAGAAGGGGAATGGCAAATCGATGCCTTTCTGGCGCGGAATGCGGGGTTTGCGATTGCAGAGCCTTCTTTCGACGACGAACGGTGGTGCGTCGCACAGGGACTTCGCCTGCGGCCCGATCACTGGGAAGACGCTGGCGGCATTGACGGTTTTTTTGTCGCTCGGCTTGAAAATCGGTCATGACATCGCCGTTGCGACAAGGTAACCTCTTGCGCAAGACCTGAGGGAAACGGGCAATCAAAACAGGCGGTGCTGGCGTTGGCAAACAACGAAAGCTGGTCCACGAAATACAAACGTTTTCTGAACCGCTGGCATGCGCGCTGGACGGGGTTTTCGCGTGGTGCGACTGCGTTCACGTCGACGCCCGAGCCACGAACCATCGGGTCCTTTGCTCGTGGACGCCAGATCACAGGCGGCAATTTCCTTTTCGCTGGATTTCTGGTGCAAGCACCGGGCACGCCGATCTGGGATCTGCCGATGCCGGACGAAGGGTTCGAGACGGAGTTGCATGGGTTTACCTGGCTGGATGATCTTGCGGCCGTCGGTGATGGCCATGCCATCAAGCGGGCTCAGAGCTGGACCCATGAATGGATCGAGAGGTTTTCGAGTGGACATGGTCCGGGTTGGACACCGGATCTGACGGGGCGTCGGCTGATACGCTGGATCAACCATTCGATCCTTCTGCTGAATGGGCAAGATGCCGAAGTCAGTAAGGCGTTCTTCAAAGCACTTTCCCATCAGACGATCTTTCTTTCGAAACGCTGGAAAGCTGCTTCTCCCGGGTTGCCGAGATTCGAGGCGCTGACAGGGCTCATATACTCGGGCCTCGCGTTGGAAGGCATGGATACTCATGTCGGAACGGCGGTCCGTGCACTTGCGCGTGAGTGTGAGGTCGAGATTGACAGCGAAGGAGGTTTGTTGACACGCAACCCCGAAGAGTTGCTGGAGATATTCACCCTTCTGAATTGGGCCGCGGATGCCTTGAAGGATGCGGGCCGCATGCCGGGTGAGGCGCATTTGAACGCAATTGCCACTGTTGCCCCCGTGCTGCGTGCGCTTCGACATGCCGATGGAGGCTTGGCGCGCTTTCACGGCGGCGGGCGTGGTATGGAGGGGCGACTGGATCGCGCTCTGGCCACGGCTGGCATACGAGGGACACCCAACCATGACCGTAGCATGGGGTTTGCGCGGATTGCGCATGGACGCACGAGCATCATCGTAGATGCCGCGCCTCCTCCCACCGGAAAGGCGTCGGCGAACGCCCATGCCTCGACACTGGCGTTCGAACTGACATCCGGGCGTCGACCGCTAATCGTCAATTGCGGCTCGGGTGCCACCTTCGGTCGAAGCTGGCGCCGGGCCGGGCGGGCCACGCCAAGTCATTCAACGCTTGGGATCGAGGGGTTTTCGTCGTCGCGCCTGGCGCCAGCCGGGAAGCACGCGGACGCAGACGCGGAGTTCCTGGTGGATACGCCAACCGAGGTCGGGTTCGAGCGAACCGAGGTCGAAGCGGGTACACGTCTGGTGGTCGGGCATGACGGCTATGTGGCAACGCACGGGTTGACCCATATCCGCACGCTGCACATCGGGTTTGACGGACGCGAGTTGCGAGGCGAGGACGTGTTGCTGGCGCGCGCCGACGCCGACAAGCGGCGGTTTGACCTGATGTTCGACAAGAGCCGAATGAAGGGAATTCCCTATTCAATCCGGTTCCATCTGCACCCGCATGTCGATGCGACATTGGACATGAATGGCACAGCTGTCTCGATGGTTTTGAAGAGCAGTGAGATTTGGGTGCTGCGGTTCGAGGGGCCGGTCAATTTGGACCTCGAATCAAGCGTCTATCTGGAGAAATCTCGCTTGAGTCCCCGTGCGACGAAACAGGTGGTTCTATCCGGCGCGGCAGTGGAGTATGCCACGCGCGTAAGCTGGTCCCTTGCCAAGACGCAGGACACGCCAACGGCGGTCCGCGACTATCAGACCGAGGGCAGCAAAGAACTGGCGGTCGACTGAAGGGACCCTTAATTCATGACCGATTTGCAACCGGTACGCCGTGCGCTTCTTTCCGTCTCTGACAAAACCGGCCTGGTAGAGTTCGCAACATCGCTGGCGGCGCGCGGGATCGCTTTGGTTTCGACCGGTGGCACGGCGAAGGCGCTGCGCGAGGCGGGGCTGTCTGTTACCGACGTGGCCGAGCTAACCGGCTTTCCCGAGATGATGGACGGCCGCGTGAAGACATTGCACCCTGCCGTCCACGGCGGCCTATTGGCATTGCGCGATGATCCAGATCACGTGGCCTCGATGAAGGACCACGGCATTGGCGCCATCGATATTCTGGTCGTGAACTTATATCCCTTCGAGGCGACCGTGGCGGCAGGTGCCGACTACGCAACAGCAATCGAGAACATCGACATCGGCGGCCCGGCGATGATCCGAGCGGCTGCCAAGAACCATGCCTTCGTGAATGTAGTGGTCGATGTCGAAGACTATCGCGCCGTTCTGGCAGAGCTGGATGCGAATGATGGTCAAACGAGTTATGCGTTTCGGCAGAAGTTGGCGCTCACGGCCTATGCACGCACCGGTGCCTATGACGCCGCTGTTTCCAGCTGGATGGCCGGCGCTTTGAACGAGGCGGCTCCGCGTCGGCGGGCATTCGCCGGGACGATCGCGCAAACCTTGCGGTATGGCGAGAACCCGCATCAGGCAGCTGCCTTCTATACTGATGGCGCGAACATACCCGGCGTGGCGACAGCCACCCAGCATCAGGGTAAGGAGCTTTCCTACAACAACATCAACGACACCGATGCGGCATTTCGGTTGGTGTCGGAATTCGCACCTAATGACGGCCCGGCTGTTGCGATAATCAAGCATGCAAACCCGTGCGGTGTCGCGCGTGGCTTCACCTTTGCCGAAGCCTTCGGACGTGCCTTCGACTGCGATCGTACAAGTGCTTTCGGCGGGATCGTCGCGCTGAACGGCACACTCGACGGCGATACGGCGCGCGCGATCTCGGAGATCTTCACCGAGGTCGTCATTGCGCCCGAGGCAACGGACGAAGCGAAGGAGGTTTTTGCCGCCAAGAAGAACCTGCGGCTCCTGACGGCCGGAGGGTTGCCGGAGCCGGATGCAGCACGGTTGGCCGTCCGGCAGGTGTCGGGCGGATGGCTGGTGCAGGACGATGATGTGGGTCGGATCACCGCTGACGATCTGAAGGTGGTGACCAAGATTGAACCGACAGATGCTCAGATCGAGGATCTGCTGTTTGCCTGGAAGGTGGCCAAGCACGGGAAATCCAACGCGATCATTTATGCCAAGGACAAGGCCACGGTCGGGATCGGAGCCGGACAGATGAGCCGGGTGGACAGCTCGACTATCGCTGCCCTGAAAGCCAGGCGTATGGCCGAAGACGTGGGTCTGTCCGAAAGCCCTGCGGTCGGCTCGGTCGTTGCATCGGATGCCTTCTTCCCTTTCCCGGATGGGTTACTTGCCGCGGCCGAGGCGGGGGCAACGGCCGTCATCCAGCCCGGCGGCTCGATGCGCGATGATGCAGTCATCGAAGCCGCTGACGAGGCAGGTCTTGCCATGGTCTTCACCGGCATGAGACATTTCCGGCACTGATGCGCGCGCTGCTCCCCCTCTGGATCACGTCAGTGGTCATCCTGGTCATCGATCAGTTCACGAAACTGATCGTGGTGCATGCCTGGGATCTGAAAACACAAGGCGGGATGGTCGTGTTCGATCCTTATCTGAACTTCCGGATGGCTTGGAACACTGGTATCAATTTCGGGATCCAGTTAGGGGATAAATGGATCCTGATCGCGCTGGCGATTGCCATTTGTGCTTGGGTCATTTGGTGGATGAACCGCGACCGACCCCGAGTGATCGTTCAGGTTGCCGCAGGCATGGTCGTTGGCGGGGCTGTCGGCAATGTCATCGACCGGTTGGTGTACGGCGCTGTGGCCGACTTCTTGAACATGTCCTGCTGCGGTTGGGAAAACCCGTACTCGTTCAATGTGGCCGACATCTCGATTTTCATCGGTGCGATCGGGTTGATCCTCTTGACCAACGACGTGCAGCGAACGGGCGACTCGCCAGAACGTCCGGACTGACGTAAGAAGGGTCCAAACGGGAGATGATGGTGCGACTTGGTATTGCTTTGATCTTGATTGGGTTGGCGGCTTGCAGTCGCGGGGATCAGGACCCCAACCTGCTGAATATCAAGCAACCGCGGGCCGAAGGGCCGGATGAGTTTGCCGTGCTTCCGACGAAGCCGTTGCAGATGCCCCAGGATGTGACCGCTCTTCCCGAGCCGACACCGGGTGGTGCCAACCTGACCGACCCTACGCCCGAGGCTGACGTGGCTGCAGCACTGGGCGGCAATGCTGCCGTGCTGTCACGTCCGTCGAGTGACAGGGCCTTGGTGGCCTATGCCGGTCGCTTTGGAGTCGACCGAGACATTCGCGCTGACTTGGCGGCTGCCGATCTTGAGTTTCGCCGCGCGAATGACGGCCGACTTCTAGAACGTTTGTTCAATGTGAACGTTTATTTTCAGGCATATGAAGAAATGGAATTGGACCAGCACGAGGAACTGGAGCGGTTGCGCCGGGCTGGCATTCGGACACCGGCTGCGCCGCCCGAGCCTGAAGCGGCGTCCTGACCGGTCACGTCCCTGTAAGAACACCTTGAAGCCTTGGTTCGGGGGACCATTTCTTCGGGAAAGCTGAGGAAAGGAGCGTTCATGCGTATTGCCGCTGCGCTGGTTGCGTCACTGTTCGGATTTAGCCTCTCGCCGGTTTGGGCGACCGAGGTTACGAGCTTTGAACTCAACAATGGTATGGAAGTTGTCGTTGTCGAGAACCGCCGTGCCCCCGTCGTCGTTCACATGGTCTGGTACAAGGTCGGCGCAGCCGACGAACCGCCGGGCAAGTCCGGGATTGCTCATTTCCTGGAACACCTGATGTTCAAGGGGACCGACGAATTGGCAAGCGGGGAGCTTTCGGAGACGGTCAATCGCAATGGCGGCAGCGACAATGCCTTCACCGCGCAGGACTATACCGGGTATTTTCAGCGCATCGCGTCGGACCGGCTGGAACTGGTGATGCAGATGGAAGCCAGCCGGATGGACGGCTTGCGCCTTGTGCCCGAAGATATCGGCACAGAGCGTGACGTGGTGATCGAAGAGCGAAACCAGCGGGTCGAAAATGATCCCGGCGCCTTGTTCAACGAGCAGATGCGGGCCGCGCAGTACCTGAACCATCCCTATTCAATCCCGATCATTGGCTGGAAACACGAAGCTCATTCGCTAACGCTGGAAGACGCCAATGCGTTTTATGAGGCACATTATGGTCCCAACAATGCGGTGCTGGTGGTGGCTGGTGATGCAGACCCGGAAGAGGTAAGGCTGCTGGCCGAGAAGCACTATGGGGTCATTCCGCCAAACCCGAATGTGGTCGAGCGTGATCGTGTCGACGAACCCCCACAACTGGCCGAGCGGCGTTTGAGCTATTCCGATCCACGGATCGGAAACGACTATGTTGTCCGCAGTTACCTGGCGCCCGAGCGGGATGCAGACGCGCAGGAGGAAGCCGCAGCGCTGACATTGTTGGCTGAGGTTCTTGGAGGCTCTCCTACGACCTCTGTTCTGGCGCGGAAGCTCCAGTTCGAAACACAGAGCTCGGTCTATGCCGGAGCGTGGTATTCTGGTCAGTCGCTGGATGACACGACTTTTGGGCTGGTGAATGTGCCCGTTCCCGGCACGTCCCTTGAAGACGCCGAGGCTGCGCTGGATAAGGCCGTCACGGAGTTTTTGGAAGAAGGTGTGGATGCGGACAAGCTGGAGCGCATCAAGACGCAGATCCGCGCATCCGAGATCTATGCTTTGGACAACATCAGTGGATTGGCGAACAGATATGGGTCTGGGCTGACGTCGGGTCTGACCGTCGAGGATATCCAGGCCTGGCCTGATGTTCTGCAAGCGGTGACAGAGGAAGACATCCTGGCGGCGGCACGCAGGGTATTCGACCGACGACAGGCGGTTACCGGTTTTGTTCGCACCGCCGAGGAGGTGACACAATGATGGTTCGGTTTGCCCTAGCGGTGGTTGCCGCCGTGAGCCTTGCCCTTCCGGCGCGCGCAGGTGTCGATATTCAGGAAGTGACCTCTCCGGGTGGCCTGTACGCGTGGCTGGTCGAAGAACCATCGGTGCCCTTCACGGCGTTGGAAATTCACTTTCGTGGTGGCGGTTCCCTGGACCGTGACGGAAAGCGGGGCGCGATCAACCTGATGACGGCCACCTTGGAAGAGGGGGCAGGCGATCTGGATGCGCAGGCGTTCGCCATCGCGCGGGATGAACTGGCAGCTTCCTTCCGGTTCAACGTGAGCCGCGACAGTCTCTCGGTTTCGGCGCGGTTTCTTTCCGAAAACCGGGATGAAGCGATGGCGCTTCTCAAGCTGGCACTGATCTCGCCACGGTTCGACGACGCTGCCATCGAGCGGGTGCGGCAGCAGATATTGTCCGGCCTACGAAGCGAACAGAGTGACCCGAACAACATCGCTTCGAAGAAGCTGAACGCCTTGACCTATGGCGATCATCCGTACGCCACAAGTCTGGATGGGACGCAGGAAAGCGTCGCGGCGCTGAGCCGCGATGATGTTGTCAATGCTTACAACGACGTGCTGGTGAAAGACCGGGTCTATATCGGTGCTGCAGGTGATATCACTGCCGAGGAATTGGGCATCTTGTTGGATGATCTGTTGGGCGAACTTCCGACCGGCGGAGCCCCCTTGCCGGGTCCCGCCGTCGTAGATGAGGCGGGCGGTGTCTTTGTCGAGCCACTCGACGTGCCGCAATCGGTGGCGCTTTTCGGTCACACAGGTATTCCGCGCGACGATCCTGAATTCTTCGCGGCCTTCGTGGCCAACGAAATTTTTGGTGGGTCTGGCTTGCAGTCGAGGCTTAGCAAGGAGGTTCGGGAAGAACGCGGTCTGACCTACGGCATTGGTTCGTACCTGGTAAACTTCGACCTCTCGAACATGATCCTTGGGCAGTTTGCGTCAGCCAACGGACGCGTCGCCGAGGCGATTGAAGTCGTCCGCGAAGAATGGGCCAAAATTGCCGAGGAAGGTGTAACGGAGAAAGAACTGGACAGCGCCAAGACCTATTTGACGGGCGCCTATCCTCTGCGTTTCGACAGCAATGCGTCGATCGCGCGTATTCTGGTGGGCATGCAGTTGGATGGATTGCCGATTGACTATATCGAGACGCGGAATGCCAAGGTGGAAGCAGTGACACTGGAGGACGTGCGCCGCGCCGCAAAGCGTCTCTACCGGCCGGATGATCTTCGATTTGTTATTGTCGGTCAGCCGAATGGCGTCGAAAGCGTGAACTGAGGCGTGAACCTTTCGCCGACCCTTGCTAATGTCTGGAAGCGCCGCCGTTCTCCCATCCCTGTGGTTGGGGGTATAGCCCCGAGCTTACTATGAATTGTGGCGCTTGCTAGTGGTGATTTCGACCTCGGCTTTACGGCCGACGCCAATGAATTCACGTCCGAACGATTGTGGGAGAGGGTTATGCGTATCTTGTTTACGGGGGGTGCCGGGAAAGCCGGTCGGCACGTTGTCCCCTATCTTATGGGCAAGGGTCATCGTGTTCTGAACGTCGACAAGGTCCCTCTTGACCACCCGGGCGTCGACAATCGCATCGCCGATATCACCGACCCGGGCCATATGCATGACGTCATGCAAAGCTATGCGGGCTTTGATGAGCTTGCCCAAGGCACCGGTGTGCCAAGCTTTGACGCCGTTGTGCATTTTGCAGCCGTTCCACGCATTTTGGTGACGGGCGACAATGAATGCTATCGCACCAACGTCATGGGGACCTACAATGTCATCGACGCGGCCCTGAAAGCCGGGGTGCGCAAGATCATCTTCGCCTCGTCCGAGACGACCTATGGCATTTGCTTTTGGGACGGTGAGAAGAAGCCAGACTATCTGCCGATCGACGAAGAGCATCTAACGGTGCCGATGGACAGCTACGCGATGTCGAAGGTCGTGAACGAAGCGACAGCGCGCAGCTTTCAGGCACGATCAGGTGCCGACATCTATGGGCTGCGGATCAACAACGTGATCGAGCCGCACGAATACCGTCAGAACTTCCCGGCCTATATCGAAGACCCGGCGCTGCGCTTGCGGAACATCTTTGCCTATATCGATGCGCGTGATCTGGGCGAGATGGTTCAGTGCTGCCTGACGACGGATGGCTTGGGGTTCGAGGTTTTCAATGTCTCGAATGACGATCACTCGGTAGCAGCCACGACCCCGGAGCTGATGGATCGCTTCTATGCCGGTGTGCCTGTAAAGAAGGACATGGGTGCCAACGAGACGTTCTATTCCAACGATAAGGCAAAGCGGATGCTGGGGTATCAACCCCAGCACCACTGGCGCATGTATCTGGAAGATCCGACCCAGGCCTAAGGTCTAGTAGTCGTAGCTTTTGCCTTCGATGGTTTCAGCTAACGCCGTGTATGCCCAGGTGTCTTCCCCGCCGCGTGCGGCGATCTCGGCCAATTGAGCCTTGGCGCCGTCGATGTCGCCCATCTTGACCAGCCCCTGGCCCAAGTAGGAGCGGGCGAGGTGATAGTCCGGCGCCTTCTCGATCGCCTGGCTGTAGAACACCATGGCGTCCTTCGTGTTCCCGATCTTGCGCGAGATGAAGCCGCGATAGTTCAGAAACCGCGGGTCTTCGGGGTTGTCTGCTGCGGCGATCACGCGTTCGGCGCGGTCGTAAGCTCCGGCATAGGCCAGTTCGCGCACCGCGTCATATCGGGCATCGTCGTTGAAGGACTGCCGATCCGCATCGACACAGGCCTTGGCCCTATCGTCATAGATCTTGCCATCGGTGCATTCGGTCGTTGTTCGGGTGGATTTCGGAGGCGTGTCGCTGCTGCTTCCGGCGGCGAAGGCTTGGCTGGCAATCGTCAAAACAAGGGCGGTGGAAAAAAGTGTCAGGGGACGCATGAGAGGCTCCATTGGTTGATCTGTAACGGGTCTACGTCTCAACACATGGAAATATTCCGGCACGGCCAGAAAAAAAGAAAAACCGCGCTCGGGGGCGCGGCTTTTCTGCAAGATTTTTCAACCAATCAGGCGGCGCGGCTCAGAAGAACCTCGCCCACTTCGCGTTGCGCGTCGCTCTCATCGGCGCCGTTCACGGCCGCGACTTCGCGCGTTAGACGTTCCAGCGCGGCTTCGTACAGCTGCCGTTCCGAATAACTTTGCTCGCGCTGATCGTCGGCGCGGTGCAGGTCGCGCACAACTTCTGCAATGGCGATCAGGTCGCCCGAGTTGATCTTCTGTTCGTATTCCTGCGCCCGGCGCGACCACATGGCCTTCTTGACGCGCGCCTTACCCTTGAGCGTCGTCATTGCCTTTGACACCACGTCCGGAGACGACAGTGTCCGCATGCCAACCTCTGCGGCCTTGTTTGTAGGCACGCGCAAGGTCATCTTGTCCTTTTCGAACGAGATTACGAAAAGCTCGAGCTTGAGGCCCGCGATTTCCTGTTCTTCGATCGAAATGATCTGACCGACACCATGCGCGGGATAAACCACGTAATCGTTCGGCCGAAATTCCATCTTTTTGGGTTTGCTCATCCAGCGTTTTCCCTTGTTAGCCCCCGGCCGTTTGCCGACAAAAAAGACGCCGGGAACACACACATCTTCCCGTCGCTTATTCCCTGACAGCATGTGGGCCTGGTTCATCCAGCCAAGCCTCGGCCTATGTGACAGAAATATAGCAAAAAATTGAGGCGATTCCAAGGCGGACCGGAATCGGTTGCCAGTTCAACCAATATATCAAGGGGCCTGACGTTGCGTCATTGCGTTCGAGCCCCTGCGAATCCCTAGCCGCCTTCTCCGGGTTCTTCGGAGAAGAGTTCCATCTTTCCGTCCTTGCCGTCCATCTCGTCTGCGGTCGGTAAAGGG
>JASJDQ010000066.1 GCA_030065075.1 Paracoccaceae bacterium
TCTGCGAAAAGCCCCTTGTCTCGTCTCTTGCCCAGGCTGACAGGTTGATCGCCAAGGCCGCGACAAGTGCCGGAACTGTATTCCCTGTGTTCCAATACCGCTACGGCCTTGGGATGGCACAACTCCGCGCGTTGATGGACGCTGGCTTGGCCGGGCGCTGTTATGCCGGCGCGCTTGAAACGCACTGGGATCGCGACGCGGCGTATTACGCAGTTGACTGGCGCGGCACATGGGCAGGCGAACAAGGTGGCGCGCTCCTGGGCCACGCCATCCATATCCACGACATGCTTCCGTCGCTTTTGGGCCCGGTCGAACACGTCTATGTCGAGGTTGCCACGAGTGTGAATGAGATCGAAGTCGAAGACTGCGCCGCCATCACGCTCCGCATGGCCGCCGGCGCGCTGGTGACCTCTTCGGTGACCCTGGGCGCCGCGGACAGCACTAGCCGCCTGCGCCTGATGTTCGAGGGGTTCACGGTCGAAAGCGATCACGCCCCTTACGCACCCGCCGAAAATGGCTGGCAGTTCACTGCGCGCGCGCCGAAAACTCAAGCCCAGATCGACGAGGCCCTTCTAAAGGTCACCTCGGGGCCCTCAGGGTTCGCAGGCCTCTTCGAAGCCATCGCCGATGCTTTGGATGGATATCCCGGCCAGGAAGTCACCCTGCTCGACGGTCGGCAATCACTGGAGCTTGTGACAGCGCTTTACGCCTCCGCGCGCTCCGGCCAGCCCGAGACGCTGCCGATCCAGCCGGACCACCCGCTATACGACAGTTGGCTCCCCTGACTACTTCAATCTTTGGACGGCCCATTGCGCCGCCTCGGCCACAACCGGGTCGGCATCGTTCGTCAGGGCTTCCACCGCAGGCCGCAACTCCGGATCACCCGAGTTCCCGATGGCATAGGCCACGTTTCGCACGAACCGATCCCGTCCGGTACGTTTGATCGGCGAGCCTGAAAACTTCTGACGAAACCCTGCATCATCAAGACCCGCAAGATCCATCAGCGACGGCCCTACCAAATCGCCCCGCGCCGCATACCGCTGATCGCGGGCTTGCACGGCGAATTTGTTCCACGGACAAACCGCCAGACAGTCGTCGCACCCATAAATGCGGTTTCCCAAACCCGGGCGCAGGTCGGGTTCGACCGGACCCTTGTGCTCGATCGTCAGATAGGAAATGCAGCGCCGCGCATCCAACTGGTAGGGCGCCGGGAAGGCGTCGGTCGGACAGATATCCAGGCACCGTCTGCACGACCCGCAATGGTCCACCTCCGCCTCGTCTGGCTCCAGTTTGGCTGTTGTGAAAATCGCCCCCAGAAAGAACCAGTTGCCCAGGTCACGGCTGACCAGATTGGTGTGCTTGCCCTGCCAGCCCAGACCCGCCGCGGCGGCCAGCGGTTTTTCCGCGACCGGGGCCGTATCGACAAAGACCTTTACGGCACAATCTGCTTGGGCCACCAGCCAGCGCGCCAATCGTTTCAGGCGCTTCTTGACGACGTCGTGATAATCCCGGCCGCGTGCGTAGACTGACACAACGCCCCGGTCGCGATGTGCCAGATCCTCCAGCGGATCGTGTTCGGGCGTGTAGGGCTCCGCCAGCATAATGATCGAGCGCACCTCGGGCCAAAGCACGCGCGGGTCCCCACGCCAGTCGGCCCGGTCCGCCAACCAGCCCATTTGCCCGTGATATCCGACATCCAGATACTGCTCTAACCGTCCCGGAACTTCCGGCACTGCTTCCGGCGCACAAACCCGGCAAGCCGCGAACCCGACCTCTCGCGCCTCTCTCACCAAACCCGCTTTCAGCCCCGAACAATTCAATTCAAACTGTCCTTCTTCTTGGTGAAAATATCCCGGGATGTGGGGCAGAGCCCCACGAAGCTCACCGCTCTAGAAATCCAGATCCGCATAATGTGCAGGTGGCGGGAAGCCCGGAATGGCATCCGCCAGCAGGCTGCGAAAAGCCGGGCGGGATTTGATCTTCGAATACCAGTCGCGCACCGTCTGGTTCAAAGTCCAATCCACGTCCGAGATATAATCCAGCGCCGAGAAATGCGCCGCCGCTGCAAAATCTGCCAGCGACAGTTCGGGCCCCGCCAACCAGCGCCGCTCATCTAGAAGCCAGCCCAGATATTCCAGATGCGCCTTGATCGCCCGCGCGCCCGCCTTGACGTTGCCGCTGTCCGGATAGCCTTCCTTGGTGATCTTCTTGTTCACCCGTTCATAGAGCAGCTTCGACGTCACCTCGTGGTGGAACTTGTCGTCAAACCAGCTGACCAGCCGCCGCACCTCGTGCCGCTCGACCGGGTCCTTCGGCAAGAGCGCGGGCGTCGGATAGCGCTCTTCGATGTATTCACAAATCGCCGTGCTTTCCGAAAGCGTCACCCCGTCGATCTTCAGAACCGGAACCTTCCCCGCCGGATTGCGGCGAATGAACTCGGGATCGCGCTCCCAGTACTTCTCTTCAACCAGTTCGACTTCCAGCTTCTTTTCGGCCAGCGACAGCCGCACTTTGCGGCAAAATGGCGAGAGTGGTACGTGATACAGTCGGATCATGCCCGCATTGGCCCCTTTGCAAGTGCCCTATCAATGCCGCTTGTCGCGACAGGTTTCAACTCACGCGCCATCACTGGAAGCAATCCGCCCGCCCGTCCCTCTGGATCGTCGCCGCTCCATCGGCAATCGCGGCGGCCCTGCGCTTGGTGGCCGTCGAGGGGTTAACCGCCTGGCGTTCCTTCGGATTCGGCAGGACGGCGGCCAGCAGCGCGGCCTCTGACAGCGTCAGTTCGCGCGCAGACTTCCCGAAGTGATGCCGTGCGGCCGCTTCGATGCCGAAGACGCCCGTGTCGAACTCCGCCACATTCAAATAGATCTCCAGAATGCGACGCTTCGACCAGAACGCCTCGACAACAGGGGTAAAGAGCGCTTCCAACGCCTTTCGCGGCCAGCTTCGCCCGTGCCACAACCAGACATTCTTCACTGTCTGCTGCGTCAGCGTCGAGGCACCGCGGTTTCCGCCCTCGGCAATGGCGGCCCGAAGTTGGCGCATGTCGAACCCCCAGTGCAGGCAGAAATTGGCGTCCTCTGCCGCCACAACCGACCTAAACATAACCGGCGCAATTTCGTCTGCCGGGACCCAGGTGCGATGGATCGTGCCGTGGGTTAGCCCTTCGGACAGAATGTAAGGCGTCGTCGGCGGCGCGATCAACGCGTATGTGGCCACCCAGACACAAATGGCCAGCACAAGCGAAGCGACCCCGCGTCTGACCATGCCAAAAAGCCCGAGCCGGCGTGCCGGCACTGGTTTCTTCTTTGACGGTTTGGCTTTCCTGCTCGTTGCCTTTTTCGCCATGCCCTCAAGTCGCACGCTGGGCGCGTTTGAGCAAGTCTGGGTGCTAGTCTATCGCGGCGCGCTTCGAGATAACCTCGGCCTTCTGCGCCCCAATCTGGCGCGAAATTGCCCGCTCGCGGCGTTTGGCGAACCGCTTCTTCAGGCGTGCCACCCTACCCTTTTGATAGGCCGCGATCACGGGGTTCGCCAGGAAATACGACGCAAAACCCGCAGCCAGCCCGGGCAGGATCCCGCCCACCAGATACGGTAGAAAAACCCTGTCCCAGAAGCGTGCCAATCCACCCCACCTCGCAGGATCGTCCGTGAACATCGCAACGAAGTTCCGCCACAGGTCCTGCGACGCGTCACTGAACGAGCCGGGCACCAAAGGAAGCGGCAGCGCCCTTACCCCTAGGATCGCAGATCCTACCTCCAAAGAGACAGCTGCGATGATCGGGAAGGTAAAGGGGTTGCCGACAAAGGTGGCCAGCAGGGCGGCCACGATATTTGCGCGCATCGCCCAGGCAATGAAGGCGGAAATGATGAAATGCAGACCGAAAAAAGGCGTAAAGGATGTGAACACTCCGGCAGCAATGCCCCGACTGATCTTGTCCGCGGGATCGGGCAGGCGCCGTAGCCGGTGCGCGACATAGCGAGCCGCGCGCCGCCATCCACCCTTGGGATAGAAGCCATCGCTGATCCACTCGACATAGGTCCTTGGCTTTCGCCGTTTGAAGACCACCGGTACTTACCCCAATACTGCCCGTTTAGGGCTTTCGTTCCAGATCACGGTGCCGTGCCAGAGACGCAACATCACTGTCTGCTTCCAGCGCCAGCATTGCCGTATGCAGGTGTTCTATATCGCGAAGCTCTACGTCAACAATAAGACGGTAGAAGTCCGGTTTTCTGTCAATGAAAACCAAATCTGAAATGTTTGCGCCCTGTTCGCCGATCAAGGTGCAGATCCGTCCCAACACTCCACTGTCATTTGCGATGGTCAGATCCAGACTGACATTATGAACGGCCGGATGACGGCCTTCCTGCCAATGCAGATCGACCCAACGGTCCGGTTCGTCTTCGACCTCCACCAGAGCCTCGCAATCGATGCTGTGAATCATCACGCCCTTGCCCGGGTAACTGATCCCGACAATCCGTTCACCCGGCACAGGCTGGCAGCAAGCGGCGCGTCGAAAGGTCTGGCCCGGGTTCAGGCCAACGACCGCACGGGCGGCGTCGATTTCCTCACCCGCCTTTTGGGTCAGCCCCGGATAGAGCGTTTCGATCACCTGACGTGCTGTAAGCTCGGCCGAACCGATCTGTGCCAGAAGCTCGGTTGCGCTCTCAATACCGATCTGCTTAGCAGCCGTCTTCAGCGCCTTGTCGGACGGGCTCTTGCCAACGTGTTCAAATGCCACACGTGCCAACTCGCGACCAAGCTTGATGAACCGCTCACGATCTTCTTCGCGCAAAGACCGCCGGATGGCGGCCTTGGCGCGCCCTGTGGCGACGATATCGATCCATGTCGCTTGCGGGCGCTGGCCCTCGGCGGTCATGATATCGACCGATTGACCGTTCTTCAGCCGGGTCCAAAGCGGCACGCGTATGCCATCGACCTTTGCGCCGACACAACTGTCACCGATCCGCGTATGGATGGCATAGGCGAAGTCCAAAGGCGTCGCGCCTCGCGGCAGCTTCACCACCTCACCCTTGGGCGTGAAACAGAAGACCTGGTCGGCGTACATCTCCATTTTTACGTGTTCGAGGAATTCGTCGTGGTCATCTTCGGTGTCGAACCGTTCGCTCAGACTGGCGATCCAACGCGCGGGATCGACGGCAAATGGGTTCTCCGCCGGCACCCCGTCCCGATAGGACCAATGCGCAGCGACACCCGCTTCGGCCACCTCATGCATCTCGCGCGTTCGGATCTGTATCTCGACCCGCTTGGCGTCGCGCCCTGAAACCGTCGTGTGAATCGACCGATACCCGTTCGACTTCGGCTGACTGATATAATCCTTAAAACGCCCCGGCACGGCCCTCCAGCGCTGATGCACCGCCCCCAGCGCGGCATAGCAGTCAGCATCCTTTTCCACGATGATCCGAAACCCGTAGATGTCCGACAACCGTGAAAAGCCGATCTTCTTCTCTTCCATTTTCCGCCACATGGAGTGCGGCTTCTTCGCGCGACCGAACACCTGCGCCTTGATCCCGGCCTTGTCCAACTCGCGTTCGATATCGGCGGTGATTTTCTGGATCACATCGCCAGTTTCGCGCTGAAGCGTGATGAAACGGCGGATGATCGAATTGCGAGCCTCCGGATTCAACACGCGGAAGGCCAGATCCTCCAACTCTTCCCGCATCGAGTGCATACCCATCCGACCGGCAAGCGGCGCATAGATATCCATCGTTTCCCGGGCCTTCTGGGCCTGCTTGTCCGGCTTCATGGCGCGGATCGTCCGCATGTTGTGCAGCCGGTCCGCGAGCTTGACCAAGATCACGCGCAAGTCTTTCGACATCGCCATGAAAAGCTTGCGAAAGTTCTCGGCCTGCTTAGTTTCGACAGACGACAGCTGAAGGTTGGTCAGCTTGGTCACCCCATCGACAAGTTCCGCGATCTCGGTCCCGAATTCGCTTTCGATTTCGGCGTAAGTCGATCGCGTATCCTCAATCGTATCATGCAAAAGCGCCGTGACGATCGTCGCATCGTCAAGCGATTGCTCGGTCAGGATCGCAGCAACTGCCACGGGATGGCTGAAATAGGGTTCGCCCGAATGGCGCGTTTGCCCCTCGTGCATTCGGCTGCCATAGTCATATGCCCGCCGGATCAGTTCAGAGTTTGACTTCGGGTTGTAGTTCTGGACAAGCGCGATCAGATCATCAGCGTCAATCATCAGACCTCAACGCGTCGGGGCCATTCTTATGGCTGGCCCTGAGCTTCCATCAACGCGCGCAGAAGCTTCTCTTCGCTCAGATCGTCTTCTGCGGGCTTGTCGTTTTCCGCGCCCATAAGAAGCGCCATCGCATCTTCTTCGGGCTCGTCCACTTCGATCTGCGTCTGATGCGCCTCGATCATCCGCTCGCGCAGTTCATCGGCAGATTGCGTTTCATCTGCAATCTCGCGCAAAGAGACAACCGGGTTCTTGTCGTTGTCGCGATCAACCGACAAAGGCGCGCCGGTCGAGATCTCCCGCGCACGATGCGCCGCGAGCATTACCAGTTCGAACCGGTTCGGAACCTTGTCAACGCAGTCTTCAACCGTCACGCGGGCCATGGATGTCTCCGTCGGAAGTGGGATCAGAGTGAGTAGCTAGTCCTTCAATCCAAAAAACACAAGCGAAATCACGTTCACTCTTCTTTATCTCGTTTTCGGCACAACCCTGTAACTGAACACATTATCCCCTGTCGGTGCCTTACTGCCAATGACGTGAGGTAATCTGTACGAAAGGCCCAGTTGCAATCGGGTGAATTATCACCCAATTTCCGCCCGTTCGAACATAAGGCGTTGTCCGCGCCTTAATCACGAATGTTCGACCGCCAAAAAATGGGAAGGACACAAATGTTCTATAGGGACGAACGGCTTGCGCTGTTCATCGATGGGTCCAATCTTTATGCGACCGCGAAAGCCCTGGGCTTTGACATCGACTACAAACTACTGCGCCAGGAATTCATGCGGCGTGGAAAACTGGTACGTGCGTTTTACTACACCGCTCTGTTGGAAAACGACGAATACTCTCCAATCCGGCCTCTGGTCGACTGGCTTCACTACAACGGTTTTTCCATGGTCACGAAACCGGCCAAGGAATTCACCGACAGCCAAGGTCGGCGCAAGGTCAAGGGCAATATGGATATTGAACTGACAGTGGATGCCATGGAACTGGCTCCACGTGTCGATCATATCGTGCTTTTTTCGGGCGACGGCGACTTTCGCCCGTTGATCGAGAGTCTTCAGCGTCAAGGTGTGCGTGTATCCGTGGTTTCGACCATCCGCTCGCAGCCACCAATGATCGCAGACGAATTGCGCCGTCAGGCCGATAACTTCATCGAGCTTGACGAATTGCGTGACGTTATCGGACGCCCGCCGCGCGAGCCGCGCGAGGACGATGTCGGCGCAGAATGATGCGCATCGGCTAGGCAGAACTCGGACGTAGAACGTAGAGACCGACGCCAGCCAGCATCATCGCCAGACAAGACGCAACGGTTCTGATCTGATTAAAGAACTGCCACTTCGATGAGTAGGCAGACCAGATTTCCTTTGCCTGGTCTAGGTCGGCGGGCACCGCCACCTCTGCCAGCGCATCGTTCATCGGTACGTTCACCGCCATGGTCAGTACCATGCCGCCGAAGAAGTATGTGACCCCCGCCGCCGCAAAGGCTATTGCCGCCCATTTGCGGCCGGATGTGAAAGCAAGCGCGCCGGCCGCAATCAGCGCGATGGGCGTCCCGAAGAACGCGGGCGCAAACACCATGTTGCGCACGCTGGCGTTCATGGCTTGCATGGCCTGGATCGCCACGCGCGGGTCCGCCGCATCAAGGCCCCACATCGTCGAACACACCCAAGCATAGAAAAAGCCGAATATCGCGCCGCTCAGCGTGAGCGATAGAAATGCCAAAGGTATAACAAGATACGTCATGTTCCCTCCGAAAGCGTAACTTAAATTACGGATTGCTATTTCCGTAACATTAGTTACGCTTTTGAGCAACATGAAACCCGAGAATCGCAAGAAACGTGCAGCGCAGATCGAAGCAGCAGCTTATGAACTTCTTGAAAAGAGAGGGTTTGACGGGCTCTCGATGCAGGCCGTCGCGAGGTCAGCGAAAGCATCAAACGAAACTCTCTATCGTTGGTACGGCGACAAGACCGGGCTTTTCAAAGCGCTGATTCGCGGCAATGCCACGTCGGTCAATGACGCGATATCGATCGACGGCACCCCGGCGCTGCAACAACTCGAAACGATCGGAACCGTGCTTCTGTCCATGCTGCTTGGCCCCCGTGCGATTGCGCTGAACAAGGCTGCGGCAGCGGATGCAAGCGGGGAACTGGGCCGGGCCTTGGCGGAAGAAGGCCGAAACGCTGTAGCACCCCGCATCGCAGAATTGATGAACCAGGCACGGCAACAAGGCGACTTGGCGGGGACGCCTTCCGAGATGACCGAAACATACTTCGCCCTATTGATCGCCGATCTGCAGATACGCCGCGTCACAGGAGCGATTGAAGCGCCGAAAAGCAGATTCTTCGTGGATAGAGCCGCGCGAGCAGTCGAACAACTTGCCCAGCTCTATCCACCGGAACAGCCCGGCCCACTGGACGCCAGACAGTTCGCGGAATAGGTCTGTGCGGCAGGAGATGACATGATGTCGAAACCACCTCTGACACTCTATCTAGCCGCGCCGCGCGGGTTCTGCGCTGGCGTCGATCGTGCGATAAAGATCGTTGAAATGGCGCTCGAGAAATGGGGCGCGCCGGTTTATGTGCGCCACGAAATCGTCCACAACAAATTCGTCGTCGATGGTTTGCGCGAAAAGGGCGCCGTCTTCGTCGAAGAACTGGATGAGTGTCCGGCAGATCGCCCGGTCATCTTCTCGGCCCATGGTGTGCCCAAAGCCGTGCCGGCAGAGGCTGAACGCCGCGAAATGGTTTATGTCGATGCCACCTGCCCCCTTGTGTCCAAGGTTCATATCGAGGCCGAACGCCATCACCGGAACGGGCTGCAGATGGTCATGATCGGACACGCCGGGCACCCGGAAACACTGGGCACGATGGGGCAGCTTCCTGACGGTGAGGTCATTCTGGTGGAAACCGTCCAAGACGTCGCCAGTATCACACCGCGCGATCCCGAGAAACTGGCGTTCATCACGCAGACGACGCTTTCGGTCGATGACACCGCCGATATTGTTGCCGCCCTGCAAGCCCGCTTCCCTGCCATCGTCGGCCCGCATAAGGAAGACATCTGTTATGCAACGACCAACCGTCAGGAAGCGGTCAAGGCTGTCGCCGCCAAGATCGACGCGCTTCTTGTGATCGGCGCGCCCAATTCCTCGAATTCCAAGCGACTTGTCGAGGTGGGCGAAACCGCAGGGTGCACATATGCCCAACTGGTTCAACGCTCGGACGACATCGACTGGCGCGCGCTGGAAGGCATTCGCACGCTTGGATTGACCGCCGGCGCAAGCGCTCCCGAGGTGCTGGTGAACGAAGTTATCGATGCCTTCCGCAGCCGGTACGACGTCACGGTCGACACCGTCGAAACCGCCATCGAGAACGTCGAATTCAAAGTCCCACGCGTCCTAAGGGAGCCCGCATGATCTCGCTTCAATTCCTCGCCACCGCCTTCGTCGTGGTCATCATTCCTGGTACGGGCGTCATCTATACGCTTGCCCTTGGTCTTGGTCAGGGGCGGCGCGCTGCCATCGCGGCCGCCTTCGGATGCACGATCGGAATCGTCCCGCACCTGGCCGCCGCGCTTCTGGGTCTGGCCGCGATCCTGCACACCAGCGCGCTTCTGTTCGCGATCGTCAAATACGCAGGCGTCGCCTACCTTCTTTACCTCGCCTACAGCGCTCTCCGTCAAGGCGGTGCAATGGCCATCGAACCACGCCGCACCCGCGACACCGATGTGCGCATCGCGACGCGCGGTGCTTTGATCAACATACTTAACCCCAAGCTCTCAATCTTCTTTCTGGCGCTTCTGCCGCCGTTCCTGTCAGGCAACCCCGAGGCAGTGACCTTGGAGATGAGCTTCCTGGGCGCGGTGTTCATGGCGCTGACTTTCGTCGTCTTCGTCATCTACGGCGTCTTCGCCGCCAAGGCACGTGACGCCATCCTTGGGTCAGAGCGCGCGATGCGCTGGCTGAACCGTGGCGTGGCGGTAGTCTTTGCAGGGCTTGCGGGACGCCTCGCGCTTGAGCGGGCCTGAAACAATGAAAATCCCGGCCGCGCCACTGGCCCTTGGCCTCGCGGGGCTGATCCCGTTCCTTTGGGGAACTGCTACACTTGTGTATGGCGACCTGGCGGCGTGGGGCATTCAAACACTGGGCCCGCGCTTCGTGGCTCCGTTTGTCCTGTTGAACTACGGCACGATCATCCTGGCCTTCATGTCGGGCGTGCTCTGGGGCTTTGCCACCAAATCCGAAGGCGAACAGGCCGCCATCAACTATGCGCTCTCGGTCTTGCCGGCCCTCTGGGTCTTTTTCACCGTGGGTGCCGGGCCGACGAGTTCCGCCATCTACCTGATCGCCGGTTTCATTGCGCTGTTGGGCCTGGACTTCACCTTCTATCGACAAAGCCTGACGCCGCCGTGGTGGATGCGCCTGCGACTGCTCCTGACAGCGATCGTCGTGCTTTGCCTTGTGGTGCTGATCTGATGGCGGACGACAAGACCCTCGCGGCTTATGCCGAACACGCGGACCGCTACGCCACGCGGTTCAAAACCAACGGCGCAGGGCCGCATATGACCGCGTTTCTGTCAGGGATGCCGGACGGTGGGCGCATCCTCGATCTGGGGTGTGGCCCCGGACAAGCGGCCGCCGGGATGGCGGCCAAGGGCTATGACGTCGAGGCTTGGGATGCCTCGCCCGAGATGATCGAAATCGCCAAGTCCCACGTGCTTGGCGCGCGTGTGGCCGTGTTCGAGGACCTGAACGCCGAGCACGAATTCGACGGCATCTATGCCAACTTCTCGCTGCTGCACGCGCCAAAGGCCGACATGCCGGGGCACCTCGCGCGGATCGCCCGCGCTCTTAAACCCGGCGGGCGTCTACACATTGGGCTGAAATCCGGCTCGGGTGAACAACGGGACAAGCTCGGACGCTTTTATGCCTACTACGAAGACGCCGAACTGACCGACCTTTTGACGTCCGCAGGGCTGACCGTGTGCTACCGAGCGGCCGGCGAAGAAGCGGGCCTCGACGGAACCATCGCTCCCTGGATCATATTGCAGGCCACCAAAGATGACTGAGCTCACGCTTTACTCCATGCCGTCCAGCGGCAACTCCTACAAAGTAAGGCTATTGCTGGCGCTTCTGGGCCGCAGTTATCGCCACATTGGCATGGAGTATGAAACCCCCGAACTCGCGGACGCGCACGCACGCGGCGTGCTGCCACTGAAGAAGCTTCCAACGCTCGAATTGCCAGACGGCACACGCTTGCCGGAGTCTAACGCCATTCTCTGTTACCTTGCCGAGGGAACCGATTGGATGCCAAGCGATCCGATCGAGCGCGCACTAACCCTTGCCTGGATGTTCTGGGAACAGAACCAGCACGAAGGCGTCATCGCTGTGCGCGCGGCCCTTCGAACCTATGAAAGCCGCAAGCACCTGGCGACGCCCGAGCGTCTGGCCGAACTGCTCGATCGTGGTCACGAGTTGTTGGGTCAGATGGAAGACCACTTGCAAAAAGGCGATTGGCTTGCAGCGAACCGCCCGACCATCGCCGACATCTCGCTCTATGCCTACACCCATTCGGCGGAAATCAAGGGCGGGTTCGACCTGAAACGCTTCCCGGCGGTACAAAGCTGGCTCGACCGCGTCGCTGCCCTACCGGGCTACATCAGATTGACGGACATCCCCGAGTGACGGTGCTTTTTGCCTATACCGACGGCGCGTGTTCCGGAAACCCCGGCCCGGGCGGCTGGGGCGCGCTTTTGATCGCCCGGGATGGCGATAGGGTGCTGAAAGAGCGAACACTGAACGGTGGCGAGGCCGAGACGACCAACAACCGGATGGAACTGCTGGCCGCGATCAACGCCCTCGAAGCCCTCGAGCGGCCATCACAGATCACCGTGGTGACCGACTCTGCTTACGTCAAAAACGGCGTGACCGGCTGGATAGAGGGATGGAAGCGAAATGGCTGGAAGACCTCGGCCAAGAAGCCCGTGAAGAACGAAGACCTCTGGCGTCGCCTCGACGACGCACAATCCCGCCATGACGTGACATGGGAATGGGTCAAGGGACATGCCGGCCATCCCGAGAACGAACGCGCCGACGAACTGGCGCGCGAGGGCATGAAACCGTTCAAACCCGCGAAAAAATCGGCAGATGGTTCGTAGAAACCTGCGCGGTTAGCGACGCTTCCGCCGTCGGCGCGCAAATGCTTCTGACGGTATCAGGATCAGCGCCCCAAGCGCGCCAATGATCGCATCCACGCCGGGTCGGCCAAAGGATATGCCGAACATCACGCCCGCCATGAACAGCAGGATCACCCC
This sequence comes from Paracoccaceae bacterium, assembly GCA_030065075.1. GTDB lineage: Bacteria > Pseudomonadota > Alphaproteobacteria > Rhodobacterales > Rhodobacteraceae > JAJDOD01. The sequence goes on from JASJDQ010000066.1 coordinate 12,528, forward strand.
GCCCAGCGCAATGATGATCGCTTGAACAACGCCGTGATGGGTGAAGTCCCACTTCTCGGCCAAGTAAGCGACGATGCCGCCGATCACCAAAGAGCCCCAGAATGAAAAGAACATTGTGTTCTCCCGCTTTTTTCCTCTGAACCTTCACTGATTATGGATATGGCCATAATCAGTCATATTGCGAAATCGCTTTCCGGTCGCGACAGCACCCAGTTCTCGAAAAGCGTGTCGGTAATCTGCCGGTTCCCCTCCCAGTTATCGACCAGGTCTTTACGCTCCAGCGTGTTGAATGCAGTTTGAATGGCGGAACTTTCCGGCGGAACGCTGACGCCAAGACCGACCATGAACTTCTGGGCCTCTGTACTATATATGTCAGAGACACCTGACGCCAACATGCGCAGCACAAGCCGATGGGGATCTTTCAGATCCAGCCACGTCTTCTCGAAGCCCAGTTCACCCGCCACATCGACCTCGACCTGATCGGCCACTTCTTTCCCCGATAGTGCTGGGCTGACGGCGCGCAACCGCATCCAGCGCTGGAAGTAATCCGGGTTTCGACCCAGGCGCTCGAAGGCCGCCATGGCATCTGCCTCTTCAATCTTCGGTGCCTGGTTCGGATAAAAAACCATCTGATGCTTGACGAACTCGAGGCCAAGCGGCGGAAGAAGCAAATCCGTTGCATACCGGTAGAAAGGGGCTTTTCGCGACGTGAAGACCTTTTTCAGCCGCGATTGCGAGGACCCTGTGAAGATTGTCGCAAATCCACCGGCGTGACGCACCAGGGATGCTCGCAAAGCGGCCATGAACCTTTGATGGTCCGGCTGCCGCAATGTCTCCTGGAACTCGTCGAACAACATAAAGGTTGGGCGCCGTGCGTCGGCCAGTCTTTCCAGATACTGATCCAACAGCAGCACCTGATCTTCCGGCAATTTCTTGGGTTTCGATGTCAGGTCCAGCTCGAACTTGGCTTGCAGCGCCGACAGCTTGACCCGTGGCGCAAGATCGCGTGCGCCCGCGATCACCTGGGAAATGCCGCGTTTCCGGCCAAGCGTTCTATCCAGTTCATAAAGAAGTAAAGCCAGCGGCGCCGGCCCGCGATCCCAGAAATCGACGTAGACCACTTTATGATCGAAGGTCTCCGCCTTCGGCGCCAGATCGTTCAGCAGAAACCATGTTTTTCCGATCCGCCTTGGCCCAAAAAGGCTGCGATTGGGATCGAACCCCGAGGCCATGCTCATGTAGAGGTCGTGGGTGAAAGGGGTCCTGGAGAAGTGATTGGCTGGCGGCATTATGAACAATTATGGCGATGGGCATAATATGCGTTATGCCTTCAACCATAATCAATCATAACGACCTGTCCAGACCGCAGCTTATCCCAACAAACGACGAGCGATGACCTGCGCCTGAATTTCGGCAGCACCTTCAAAGATGTTCAGAATGCGCGCGTCGCAGAGCACCCGGCTGATCGCATATTCCAATGCGAAACCGTTACCGCCATGGATCTGCAAACCATTGTCAGCCGCCGCCCACGCAACGCGTGCGCCCAACAGCTTGGCCATGCCGGCCTCCAGATCGCACCGCCGGTCCGCATCCTTCTCGTTCGCCGAGAAATAGGTGAGCTGCCGCGCCACGGTGATCTCGACCGCCATCATCGCCAGTTTGGAGGCGACGCGCGGGAATTCGACCAACGACTTGCCGAACTGCTTCCGATCTTCGGCATATTGCAGCGAGATATCGAGCGCAGACTGTGCGACCCCGATGGCGCGCGCCGCCGTTTGAATGCGCGCGCTTTCGAACGTCTGCATCAACTGCTTGAAGCCCTTGCCGGTTTCACCGCCCAACAGGTTCTCGCCCTTCACCTTGAATCCGTCGAACGCAAGCTCGTATTCCTTCATGCCGCGATAGCCCAGCACCTCGATTTCGCCGCCGGTCATGCCGTCCGTGGGGAAAGGCGCCTCGTCGGTCCCGGGTTCCTTCTCGGCCAGGAACATCGACAACCCGCGATAATCGCTCGTCTCGGGATCGGTACGCGCCAAAAGCGTCATCACATGGGTGCGCGCGGCATGAGTAATCCAGGTCTTGTTGCCGGTGATCGTCCAATCGTCCCCATCCTTCACGGCGCGCGTCCGCAAGGACCCAAGGTCGGAACCGGTGTTTGGCTCGGTGAAAACTGCTGTTGGAAGGATCTCGCCCGACGCTAGGCCGGGCAACCACTTGGCTTTCTGTTCTTCGGTCCCGCCGCAAAGGATCAACTCGGCCGCAATCTCGGACCGGGTCCCAAGCGAACCGACACCGATATATCCGCGCGAAAGCTCCTCGGACACCACCACCATCGAAGCCTTGGAAAACCCGAAGCCGCCATGCTCTTCGGGAATCGTCAGCCCGAAAACACCCATTTCGGCCAGCTCGTTGATGACTTCCAGCGGGATCAGCTCGTCTTTCAGGTGCCACTCATGCGCGTAGGGCTCGACCTTTTCCTTCGCATAGCGCCGGAACTGCTCGCGGATCATCTCCAACTCGTCGTCCAGGCCAGACGCGCCATAGGTGATCTCGGCGCTGTCGCGGATCAGTGCCACAAGCGCCATCCGTGCCGCTTCGGTATTGCCCTGCTGCGTAAGCGTCATGACGGCATCCGACATCAGGCCCCGCTGATCGTCTTGGCTAAGCCCCATGTCCTGAGGGCGCAGGATCTCGCCCTGGCTCATCGGAATGCCGCCGTAGATCTGCCAAAGGTACTCGCCGAATGCGATCTGGTGGATCAACTGCTCCATCGGGCCAAATTTGCCGTCCGCCTGGAGATTCTCGGCCCAGGCCTGCATCTGGCGCAACGATTCGACGTAAGTGGCCAGCCAAGCCAGCCCGTGTGCCGCCGTCTGGTCGGCGTCCAGCAGCGCCGCATCGACCTTGCCATCGGTCGTGACACGATCGCGCACAATCTCGGTCGCTCTTGCCAGCAAGGCCTCCGCCGGTCCGACAGCGGCTGCCGTCAGGTCCAGAAGGCCTTCAAGAACCGGTGTTTCACCTACCTGCATCGATCCATCATGCGCCATGGCAATCGTCCTACTTTTCTGCACCTGCGAAGTGGTAAGGGCAATGCAGTCGCAGCGCAAGAAGATTTCACTGCAGCGTCAATAATTGAACAAAAGTGTCGCAATCGTTTCGCCTTTTCCTTCAAGGTAGCAAAAGATAGGCCGGAGATCATGGTTGAAGGCATCTCTTTCGCTTTTTGGATCGCGGCGCTCGCCCTGGCGTTCCTCTCCGGCGTCGTGAAAGGCATCACAGGCTTCGCTATGCCGATGATCCTGATTTCGGGTCTTGGCTCTTTCCTGGCTCCCGAAATGGCACTTGCCGGTCTGATCCTGCCAACATTGGTGACGAATGCCTGGCAGTCCATGCGGCAGGGCCTTGGGGCTGCCATCGCCTCGGCCAAGGCGCAATGGCGATATATCGCGATTGCTCTGATCTGCCTGATCATCAGCGCGCAGTTCGTCACATCGATCCCGGAAAGGACCTTGTTTCTGGTCCTCGGCATTCCCGTAACGGTCTTTGCCGTCCTGCAACTGATCGGCTGGCGACCAAAACTCGACCCCCAAAACCGCGGCAGCGCCGAGCTTGGCGTCGGCGCCTTCGCCGGCACGCTTGGCGGGCTTTCCGGTGTTTGGGGACCACCCACGGCCATGTATCTGACCGCGCTCAACACGCCCAAGCGAGAGCATGTGCGCATCCAGGGCATCGTTTATCTGACGGGGTCCATTGCCCTCGCACTCTCGCATCTCAATTCGGGTATTCTGACAGGGGCCGGGCTGAAACTATCGGCCACCTTGATTCTTCCGGCGGCGATCGGTCTTGCCGCGGGCTTCGCTGTGCAGGACAGGATGGATGCGGAGAAATTCAGATGGGCGATCCTGATCGTTCTGGTCGTTGCCGGCCTGAACCTGATCCGACGCGGCCTGTTCGGTTAGTACGCATAAGAAAACGGCGGGCCAGAATGACCCGCCGCTCTTCCCTCGGTACAATCAGGATCAGCCAGTTGGCGTGATCGTGATATCCACGCGCCGGTTCTGCGCCCGGCCTGCCGCGGTCTGGTTCGTGGCAATCGGACGGCTCTCGCCCGCGCCCACGGTCCGGATGCGCGACGATGCGACCCCGCCTGAGCGCAACACCGCCGAAACCGACTGCGCGCGCCGCTCCGACAGATCCTGATTATAGGCTGCGGATCCGGTGTTGTCCGTGTGCCCGGTCACGGTCACGACCGAACGCGGATACTTGTTCAGACTGTCTGCCAGAACGAACAGGTCCGACCGCAAATTCGGGTTCAACGACGCGCTGTCCGTCGCGAAGAGGATCGCTTCGGGCATCCGGACGATCAACTGCTCGCCCGTATTGATCACCTCAATCTCGCCATTGCCGAAATCATTGCGAAGCTCGGCCGCCTGGCGGTCCATGATAGTGCCCGCAACCGCACCGGCGACACCGCCTATGACCGCACCGCGCACGATATCGTCGCCGCGATTGCCGTCGCCCGTGATAGCTCCCAGCACGCCGCCGATGGCGGCACCGGCGACGGCGCCTTCCTGGGTCCGGTTGCCTTCTGTCCCGGGGTATTGCGACGGGTCCGTCGCACACGCCGTCAAGACCATCACCCCCGCAATGCCCAGCACGATAGATTTCTTATGTCTCATGGAAGTCCTCATGAATTACGCATCTCCATCTTGCCGCGTCTCGCCCCTGTTCAAAAGGCGATACCGCGTCGATGCGCAAAGATCAGCGCAGCAGGCCCTGCTAGACAAGAACAGCGCTCTGTTATGCGATATCAGGCGGTTTCCGCAGCCTCCCAGGCCAGCATTGTCCGCTTCACGGGCAAACCCCAATGATATCCACCCAATCCACCAGACTTCCTGAGGGCGCGATGGCAAGGGATCAGCCAGGAAATCGGGTTGCGCCCCACCGCCGTTCCTACCGCGCGCACGGCCTTGGGATGACCGATCACTCGTGCGATGTCGCTATAGGTCGTGACCTGCCCGGTCGGGATGGTCAGCAAGGCCTCCCAAACCTTGATCTGAAAGGGCGCACCAATGAGGAATAGCTTTGCCGTCGCTTTGCCCGACTTCGGAAAAGCCTGGTCCGCAAGAGGCTTCAAGGCGCTGACATCCTCGACAAACGTCGCATTCGGCCATCGTCCCAGCATATCGGCCATGGTTTCTTCGAACCCCGCTTCGGCCGCAAACCCGATCCCGCAGATCCCGCGCTCTGTCCCCATGATCAACGCAGGGCCAAACGGGCTTTCGAACCAGCCCCAAAGGATCTCCAAGCCTTCGCCGCCCTTGGCGTAATCGCCCGGGCTCATCGCCTCCCAGCGAACGAACAGGTCATGGAGCCGTCCAGACCCCGACAAACCCACGCGATCCGCCGTTTCCAGCGTCGTATGCCGCTCTTTCAACAAGGCTTTAGCATGATCCAGCGCCAGCCATTGTTGATACCGCTTCGGCGACACGCCGGCCCACCGGCTGAAGATGCGCTGGAAATGGGCCGGGCTCATATTCATCTCGCGCGCGATGTCTTCCAGCGCCATATCGCGACCGGCGTCGCTGTCGATCAGATCGATCGCACGCCGCATGAGTTGATAGTGATATCCTGTCTCCATTTCCGTCATGGCAGTCATCCTTTGCTGACATTAGACCTAAGCGCCGGGGCGACAGGAAGCGACCCGGAAGTTGCGGGATTGAACACAGGCGCGCATTCCGCCATGAACTCGCTCATGGCGAAGCAGCTCCCCTATTCCACCCTCCACGAGATCTTCACCCGTTTTCACGGCGTCGATGCCGAACCAAAGGGCGAATTGGAGCACACCAACGCCTACACGCTTGTCGTCGCCGTCGCCCTTTCGGCGCAAGCGACGGACGTGGGCGTGAACAAGGCGACGAAAGAGCTTTTCAAGATCGCGGATACGCCCCAAAAGATGCTGGCGCTTGGCGAAGAGAAGCTGATCGAGCACATCAAGACCATCGGGCTCTTTCGCAACAAAGCTAAGAACGTCATGAAGATGGCGCGCATCCTGGTCGACGACTACGGCGGTCAGGTTCCGTCTTCACGCGCCGCGCTGCAGTCGCTGCCGGGCGTGGGACGAAAGACCGCCAATGTCGTCCTGAACATGTGGTGGGGCCACCCTGCGCAAGCGGTCGACACCCATATCTTCCGTGTCGGCAATCGCACCGGCATCGCGCCTGGAAAAGACGTCGACGCCGTCGAACGCGCGATCGAAGACAACGTACCGGTGAAGTTTCAACGGCACGCCCATCACTGGCTCATCCTGCACGGCCGCTACACCTGCGTTGCGCGCAAACCCAAGTGCCAGGCCTGCCTGATAAATGATCTCTGCCCGTACGAGGAGAAGACCGCATGAGTTACCAGGTTGTCGGCATCGGAAATGCCGTCGTGGATGTGATTGCGCCTGCAGATGACAGCTTCCTCGAACTGATGGGGATCGAAAAGGGCATCATGCAATTGGTTGAGCGTGAGCGGGGCGAGTTGCTTTACGGCGCCATGACTGATCGCGTGCAGGCACCGGGCGGATCGGTTGCGAACACGCTTGCGGGGCTTGGCAATCTCGGGCTCAAGACCGGGTTCATCGGACGCGTGCACGACGACGCTCTGGGACAATTCTATGCCCGCTCGATGAAGAACGACCACACCACTTTCGTCAACGCGCCGGTTCCGGGCGGCGAATTGCCAACCTCGCGCTCGATGATCTTCGTCTCCCCCGATGGCGAACGGTCCATGAACACCTATCTCGGCATTTCGTCCGAACTGGGGCCGGAAGATGTTGCCGACGATGTCGCGGGTCAGGCGGAAATCCTGTTTCTGGAAGGCTACCTTTACGACAAGGACAAAGGCAAAGCCGCCTTCGAACGCGCAGCCAAACTCTGCCGCGAAAACGGCGGGCGTGCAGGTATCGCGCTGTCCGATCCGTTCTGCGTCGATCGGC
>JASJDQ010000002.1 GCA_030065075.1 Paracoccaceae bacterium
CCTTCCTTGGCGGTGGGCAGTAAGGCGGCATGTGATGGCATTGGAACCCGCCTTTGAGAGCTTCGCAAAGGGCTTCGATGCAGGGCAGAACCAACTGGTCTACAGCCGTCTGGCGGCTGACCTCGACACGCCCGTTTCGCTGATGCTCAAGCTGACCGGCGCGCAGCAGGATTCCTTCCTGCTGGAGAGCGTCACCGGTGGCGAGGTGCGTGGGCGCTATTCCATCATCGGCATGAAGCCCGACCTGATCTGGCAGTGCCACGGAGAGAAAGCGCGTTTGAACCGTCAGGCGCGCTATGACCGGGACACCTTCGAAGACGAAGCGGCCGACCCGCTCACCTCGCTCCGGGCGCTGATCGCAGAAAGCCGCGTCGAGTTGCCGGCCGATTTGCCCCAGGCGTCAGCCGGTCTTTTCGGTTACCTTGGCTACGACATGATCCGGCTGGTCGAGCACCTGCCCGATATCAACCCCGACCCACTGGGCCTGCCCGATGCCGTGATGCTCCGCCCCTCAGTCGTGGTGGTTCTGGACGGCGTCAAAGGCGAGGTCATCGTCGTCTCGCCCGCGTGGGTCTCGACCGGGCTCTCGGCCAAGGCGGCTTATGCGCAAGCCGCTGAACGCGTAATGGACGCGGTCCGGGACCTCGAACGCGCCATTCCCCCTGCGGGCCACGACTTCGGCGACGATGTCGAGGTGGCCAAGCCCGTGTCCAACTTCACGAAGGACGACTACAAGGCCGCCGTCGAAAAGGCGCGCGAGTACATCGCTGCGGGCGACATCTTTCAGGTCGTCCCTTCGCAGCGCTGGCGGCAAGACTTCAAGCAACCGCCCTTCGCGCTTTATCGGGCGTTGCGGCGGACGAACCCCTCGCCCTTCATGTTCCATTTCGATTTCGGCGGCTTTCAGGTCATCGGCGCCTCGCCGGAAATCCTGGTGCGCGTCTTCGACGGTGAAGTCACCGTCCGCCCGATCGCAGGCACCCGCAAACGTGGCGCGACACCCGAAGAAGACCGCGCTTTGGAAGCCGACCTTTTGGCGGACGAAAAGGAACTGGCCGAACACCTGATGCTTCTGGACCTCGGCCGCAACGACGTGGGCCGCGTCGCCAAGATCGGCACCGTTCGTCCGACAGAAGAGTTCGTGATCGAGCACTACAGCCACGTGATGCACATCGTCTCGAATGTCGTAGGCGAGCTCCGCGAAGACGAAGACGCGCTTTCTGCCCTGCTGGCCGGACTGCCCGCGGGCACAGTTTCGGGCGCACCCAAGGTCCGCGCGATGGAGATCATCGACGAGTTGGAACCCGAAAAACGTGGCGTCTATGGCGGCGGTGTCGGCTATTTCAGCGCCGGCGGCGACATGGATATGTGCATCGCGCTCCGCACGGCGGTTGTGAAAGACCAGGCCCTTTACGTCCAGGCAGGTGGCGGCGTCGTTTGGGACAGCGACCCGGAAGACGAGTGGGAAGAGACGGTGAACAAGGCCCGCGCGCTTCGGAAGGCGGCCGCCGAAGCGGGTCTCTTCACGAGCGGCGGCAACCGCTAGGTTGGCAGGGCGGCCGCCTGTTCGTCCGTTGCTCAACCGGCTGGCAGCGCCGGGCGGAAGTGAAGCATGAAAACCACTGTACAATTTCCAACATTCGCCCGCCAGATTTACCTAAAGTAAACAAGAATGGTAGCAATACCAAAATACACAATTTTTCAGAGGGTTAACGACAGAATCGTTGCCGCGTTTTGTTGGCCCAGTTAGGCTTTCAGTTGCGCCTGTCTCGGGCGTGGATTTTTGTGCACAAGGAATGAAGGTGTATTTGGTATGTGGAATAAGACTTTTGGTGCGGCCTTTTTGGCTACCTGCGTTGGCACCGGTGCCAGCGCAATCACGATCACGGAGAACTTCGATCCTGCGTCAGGTGTGGGCTCCTACACGGTAACGCTTGACGCAACTGATCCCGGCGGCCTCATTGGCTTTGGCGTTTCGAACCCATCAAGTACGGCCTATGTCGGGTCGGTGGGAGACACATTCGACTGCGACTCCAGCGGGTCGTATTTTTTCGGCACCGTTTGCTATGGATCGCAAACACTGACGGCGGCAAACTGGGATACCGAAGTCGAGGACTTCACCGGTGAGACTTTTGCCGAACTCTTTGGCTCGTTTGCAAGCAACGTGGACGCCGGCGAGACGACGATCAACTGGTACAGCGCCGTTGACGGCGACATGCAGCCCGGTGACACGTCCTCGAGCGACTTTTTCCTCTTCGGCGCCAACCAAGCCGCATCGGTCGGCTTGGCTCTTTTCAGCGGCATCAACGGCCTTGCGACCCAAATGGGTATCGCCGTCTCTGGCGGCGGCACGACGGACCCCGGCCCCAATGTGGTCCCGCTTCCCGCATCGGGCGTCTTGCTGCTTGGCGCCCTTGGCGGCATTGGCCTGATGCGCCGCAAGCGCGCCTAAGCCAGCTTTGGAAATAATCAGACGCCCGCCCGTTCGTGTCGGGCGTTTTCATTGCAGCAGGCTTGCCATTCGTTCGCGGCTCGCTTACCCCGCTCGGGTCCGAAAGAGATGCGGATAATAACATGGCTGAGAAAACCTACACAGCACTCAAGGGTGGCGCACCCGATCCATCGGCGTTGGTCACCGACCGCGCCGTTTTCAAGGAAGCTTACGCCTTCATTCCGCGCCGCGCCGCCAAGGACATCACCTGCAGCTATTTCCCGCATTGGGAAGCCACGCGCGGCTGGGTGCTGGCGCGCCCGATGACCGGATTTGCCGAAACATTTGCCCAGATCGCGATGGACGTGGGCCCCGGCGGCGGCTCGGACAGCCCCGAGGAAGACGCCGATGCAGAGGCCGTGCTTTTCGTGATGGAAGGCAGCGCCGTTGTCAGCTTCAACGGCGACAGCCACCGGCTGACGCCCGGCGGGTACGTTTACCTCCCGCCCGGGCTCCCCTGGTCCTTCCGAAACCACGATGCCGAGCCTGTGCGCTTCCACTGGATCCGCAAGCGATATGCCCGTGTGGACGGCATCGACACGCCTCCGCCCTTCGTGACGAACGAACAGGACATCTCGCCCGAAGTCATGCCGGAAAGCCGAGGCCTCTGGAAAACCACGCGCTTCGTCGATCCGTCCGATCTCCGCCACGACATGCACGTCAACATCGTCACTTTTGAAGCCGGAGGCACGATTCCTTTCGCCGAAACCCACGTGATGGAACACGGGCTTTACGTGCTCGAAGGCAAGGCGGTCTATCGCCTGAACGATGACTGGGTCGAGGTCGAAGCGGGTGATTTCATGTGGCTCCGCGCCTTCTGCCCCCAAGCCTGCTACCAAGGCGGGCCCGAGCGCTTCCGCTACCTTCTTTACAAGGATGTAAACCGGCAGATGCCGCTCACGCTCTAAGTACGTAGCGCCGCGCTGATCTGCCTTCTCCTCCTCATCCCCCCGCAAGAATGAGATCCTTGGGTTCTCTCCATCGACCCACAAGTATCCTGGGGAGGTCTGGAGGGGTAAAACCCATCCAGCGCCGCGGCGCGTGGAACACGCGGCGCAATACCTATGTTTCAATGATCCAAGGCGTCTCGAACCAGTGCTCTTCCAGGTTGTCCCCCGGCCCGATCCGGTCGACCACGGCAAAAAGGCCCGGTCCCGAAAGTGGCGTCAACACACCGTGCCATACGCCAAGGCGATAATTCACGCCCTCGGCACCGGACGTCAGAAAGGCTTGCGGGGTTCCGGGCGAGCCGTTCTGATCCGGCGCGACGATGACCAGAAACGGGTCCACACTCATTGGCAGAAAGGCCTGGCTGCCTTGCGGATGGCGCTCGACCATCTCAAGTTCTAACGGCAATCCACGAAGCTCGGCTTTGAACAGACTGATCCCCGCCTTCCCGTCTGAGAAATCAAGCCTGGCGCGGTCATGGTAACGGCCGCAAAGCCCTTGATTGATCAGCTTGTCCGGCGCGCCCGACGCGTCCAGAACATCGCCGAAGGGCCGAAAGGCCTCCGCCGTCAACGGCGCGATGGAAACCTGTCTGGTCACAACACATCCCTAAGACGCAACTCGGCGATCCGCACCACCTGCGCGCAAGCCTCGGCGAACTCGGTATCCCGATCGTGCCGGGCGCGTTCTTTGAAAGCCTGCAGGATGCCTGCCTTTTCATGATCGCGCACCGCGATGATGAATGGAAACCCGAAAGTCTCGGTGTACTCGCGATTGAGCGCCTCGAATTCGGCGCGCTCATCGTCGTGAAGGGCATCCAACCCCGCGCTCGCTTGTTCGGCGGTCGAGGAAGCCGTCAACCTTTTGGCAGCGGCCAGCTTGCCCGCAAGATCGGGGTGCGCCTTCAGAACGCCCAAGCGTTCGTCGTCGCTGGCGCTCCGGAAAACGCGCGCAAGCAAGCTGTGAACGCCCGTCGCCGTGTCATGGGTTGGCCCGCCTTCCAGATCGTAGGCGCGCTCTGCCACCCAAGGCGAATGCTCGAAAATGCCGCCGAAACGTTCGACGAAGGTCTCACGAGACATCTCGGAGGGTCGCTCGATCTCCGGCGCAGGATGCGTTGCGGCCCAGTGCTCCGCGATTTGAAGACGCGTGGCGAACCAGACGCCATCGTGGCTCGCCATATGATCCAACGCACGTTTCAGCGCGGCAGCGCGCCCCGGGCGCCCGATCAGGCGGCAGTGCAGCCCGATCGACAACATGCGTCCGCCCTCGGCATAGAGCACATCGAACGTATCCCGCAGATAGCTTTCGAACTGATCACCCGCATTGAACCCCTGCGGCGTGGCAAACCGCATGTCGTTCGCATCAAGCGTATAGGGCACGATTAACTGATCGCGGTCCCCGAAACGCTGCCAGTATGGCAGATCGTCGGCGTAACTGTCGGCGACATAGGCGAAGCCGCCCTCCTCGGCGGCAAGCCGCACGGTGTTCATCGAGCATCGCCCGGTGTACCAACCGCGCGGGCGTGCCCCTGTCACATCCGAATGCAGCCGGATCGCCTCCGCCATCTGGGCACGTTCCTCCGCCTCATCCATGTCCTTGTGTTCGACCCACTTGAGTCCGTGACTGGCGATTTCCCAACCTGCCGCCTGCATCGCGGCCACCTGCTCGGGCGCCCGCGCCAGTGCCGTCGCGACACCATAGACGGTCACCGGCAGGTCGCTGAGCATCCGGTGCAGCCGCCAGAACCCGGCGCGTGCGCCGTATTCATAGATGCTTTCCATGTTCCAGTGCCGCTGCCCCAGCCAAGCGGCCGCGCCCACGATTTCCGAGAGGAAAGCTTCCGAAGCCGCATCGCCGTGCAGGATGTTGTTCTCGCCTCCCTCCTCGTAGTTCAGTACGATCTGAATCGCGATCCGCGCCCCATTCGGCCAGGCGGGATCGGGCGGCGTCGGCCCGTAGCCGGTCATGTCTCTGGGATATCTGGGCGCATCCATCTGCCGATTTCTCCAAACGCTTGGTATCGGTGAGCGAATTCCTTTAGAACGACTTTTGTCAAAGTTTTCAGCGCGAGGGAAGAATGGCCGGTTTTTTGACCACACATGTGCTGGATACGGCGCGGGGCTGCCCAGCGGCGGGCATCAAGATTGCGCTTTATCGGGTCTCCGGCAACAGCCACCGCAAGATCGCGGAGGCGGTGACGAATGCCGATGGCCGAACGGATGCGCCCATACTTCCGGAAGAAAAGTTCAAGACCGGTGAGTACGAATTGATCTTCTTCGCTGGCGACTACCTGAAAGACGCAGGCCTCGCGAGGGATAATCTCCTCTTTCTGGATGCCATCCCGATCCGGTTCGGAATGGCCGAAGACGATCATTACCACGTGCCGCTTCTGCTATCGCCCTACGGTTATTCGACCTATCGCGGCAGTTAGACCTTGGATGCAAAGCCACAAATCGAAATGCTGGGCATTGCCGAGGCGCTGGCCTGGGAAACCAGGCTGTTCGAAGAAGCGGCCAAACGTCCCGAAAAGTCCTTTCTGAAATTCTGGACCAGCCCGCAAAGCCTGGTTTCGCCCAAAAAACTGGGAATTTCGCCCAACTTCGCGAGAGCCGCTGCCCAAATGGCCGATATGGGCTGGCCCGTCCACCTGCGCGCGACGGGCGGGGATGTGACGCCACAGGGCCCGGGCATCGTGAACGTGACCCATGTCTACACTTGGGCCAGTGGCGGGACGTTCGATATCGAAGCCGCCTATGGGCGGCTTTGCGGACCAATTGCAGCGGCCCTTGGCGATGGCGCCAACATCGGCTGGCAACCGGGCGCCTTTTGTGACGGCGCCTATAACGTCCAGTACCGAGGCCGAAAGTTCGCAGGCACGGCCATGCGCTTCCGACCCTGTCGGCAAGACAAATCGTCTCATACAGTCCTGGCCCATGCGCTGATGCTTTTCGAGCCACCCGGTTTTGCGGCGATCGCAGCCATCAACCGGTTTCTGTCCGCTCTCGGCGAGCCTCGCATCATCCAAGCCGTTGCCCACACCGGGCTGCCGGATACATTGACGCAAGGGACCTTCATGGATCGGCTGCAGGACGCCTTCGCTTAGGCCGCGGCTTCAATCGCGCGCTTCGCTCTCCAGCGGCACCATGCGGATGCCGTCGGGAGTGAACGACAAGTGCAAACCTTCCTTCAGTTCGGGCTGGTAGGCGCGGTTGATCGCCTGCATGATCTGTTCTTCGATGTCCGAGCCATCCTCTGTGGGAAGATGCGTAATGTGGCTGTCCAGCAAATGGCGGATGATCAGCTTGAGCGATTTGCGCTTTCTGAAAAGTTGCCGATCCAGAAGCTCGCCGATCAAGGTGATTGGCTCGGTCGCAACCACTTCGTTCAACGTTGCAATGGCTTTTACCGCATTCAAAACCGGGTCCGGGGCCCCGGTGATCAGATCCTCCAGAGCGTCGTGAAAGAACTCGACATCCATGCACGACAAGGCCGCATCGCCGTCATGATCGAAGGCTTCAAGATAGAACCGCGCGTAAGCCGCCTTGCCAGAGTTATGTCGCGTGCGTTCCGCCGCACGCGTTGCCTCTTCTTCGAACAAAGGCCAGTTGCCGAACCAGCGCGGCAGGGTGAAGAATGAAAAATGGCGGTGCGGCAAGGGATTGCTGATATCCATGTCCGACCAATCCTGATAGGCCTCGCGCGCAATTTCCAACCCGTCGTCGGCTTCCAGTGTGACCATCAACTGGAATTTCACACGGGCGTAGAACGGTGACCCAAGATCCCGGACATCGAACCTTTCGAGCAGCATGTGCGCGGTCTGGAAGCTTCGCATCAGGTCATCCCACCCCTGCTCGGTGACTTCATGGGCCCAACCGCCACCGCGGGCGCACCATCCGCGATCGATGTGCGCCTGCGCCAAAAGCGCGGTCAGATAAGGATTGGCCGGGTTCTTGCGAGACGCCGCTTCCAACCGCTGCAGGTTTGGATCGAGGATTTCGTAGTAATGGTCGAAATTGCACATGTTCGGCGCATAGATCGCATCGGACAGGTCGTGGCGAATGTAGTCCAGCGCAAGATCCGAAAGCCGAATGTCGGACTGGTCGAGCGCTTCGCGGCTTTTGTCCAGCGTTTCGAGCTGTGCCGCAAGGCCGACCCAATCGTCGGTGTCCAGCTTCTCTTTCAGGGACTGTATCAAAGCCTCGAACCGTGCTGTGTCGGTGTCCGAGAACTTTCTGTTCGCCGAGAAATAGTCGGCATTTGCCGGGATGTTGACCGACACCGCGAAGCTGTCACGCGCAAGGCCGATGGCAAAGCGTGGGGCCACAAGAAAGACGACCGGGAGGATCGCAAGACCGAACGTGACGATCGCCGCGTCTTCGATCTTCTTTATCAAGGGCACAGGGGAATCTGAAATCTCGGTCATCCTATCCATCCGTCATGAAATTCAATGCAGACATGCTGCCGGGGCACGACGGCAGAAATATGGCGTGGTATCGGCCCTGAATGGGCCGAAATCACCTTGAACTTGGGGATGAAGCAGCCTCAGATGCGGGCCATGTACGATCTGGTTGTTCTCTGGTCGTGGACTGAATTCGCTGTGCGTTGGCTGCATGTAATCACGGCCATCGCCTGGATCGGCTCGTCGTTCTACTTCATTGCTCTGGATTTGGGTCTGAACCGCACCATTCCTGGACCAGCGGATGGTGAGGAATGGCAGGTCCACGGTGGCGGCTTTTATCACATCCAGAAATACCTCGTGGCGCCCGAGGCCATGCCCGAGCATCTGACCTGGTTCAAGTGGGAAGCGTATTCGACCTGGCTTTCGGGGGCCGCCCTCTTGATGATCGTCTATTGGGTCGGTGGGGAGCTTTACCTGCTGGACCCGAACAAGGCAGACATCGCACTTTGGCAAGGCATCCTCATCAGCGCCGCGAGCCTGAGCATCGGCTGGCTTATCTATGATTTTCTTTGCAAATCCCCGCTGGGAGAAAAGCCAACCGTGCTGATGCTTCTGCTCTTCGCAATGCTCGTCGCGATGAGTTGGGGCTATACCCAGGTCTTCACCGGGCGCGCGGCGCTTTTGCATCTGGGGGCGTTCACGGCGACGATCATGTCGGCCAATGTTTTCTTCATCATCATGCCGAACCAGCGGATCGTGGTGGCGGACCTAAAGGCGGGTCGCACACCAGATGCGAAATACGGCAAGATCGCCAAGCTTCGGTCCACCCACAACAACTATCTGACCCTGCCGGTCTTGTTCCTGATGCTATCGAACCATTACCCGCTGGCCTTTGCGAGCGACTGGAACTGGCTCATCGCCGCGCTCGTGTTTCTGATGGGCGTCACCATCCGGCATTTCTTCAACACGATGCACATGCGGGGTGGCATGCTCTGGTGGACCTGGGCGGTGACGGCGATCCTCTTTCTGGCAATCGTTTGGCTCTCGCTCGCGCCGCTGGCGGAGAATTACGACACAGCCGCGGCGCGCCCGCTGACGCCGCAAGAGGCACGGTACACTGAAGTCGCGGAATTCGCCGAGGCCGAAAACATTGTCCTTGGTCGATGTTCCATGTGCCATGCCCGAGAACCGGTCTGGGACGGCCTTCACTGGGCCCCGAAGGGTGTGCATCTGGAGACACAACAAGACATCGCGCGTCACGCGGAAGCTATCGCGCTGCAGTCGGGCTACAGCCATGCCATGCCGCCCGGGAACCTGACATACATGACCGAGGCCGAGCGCGTCGCACTGGTAACCTGGGTCCGCGCGGCGCGGGCTATCACCCGAAAAGACCTTCCGTGATCCAATTGCACGCCTCTCGGCGCACGGGATGCTTTGTTGGGGCTCTGCCCCAAACCCCGGGATATTTCGGCCAAGAAGAACGAGGATTGTTCCGGAACTGGCCGAAACGTGATGCGGGAAACCGCCAAAGGGGCCACAACAACGGGTGACTCTCTTGGGACAACCCCCTATACTTTGTGGAATACCTGCCAGCATAGGCAGGACCTTGAGGTTACATGTGAGGGCAGACCCATGACACGTTTTCCCCGCCGGTCTTTGATGACTGGCACAGCAGCATTTCTGGCGCTGAGCGCTTGCGGCAATGGTGTCGGCAGCGATGGCGCCACCAAACTGGATGGCCGGGTCGACGCGACACTCAGCTATCTGAACACCACCTATCCCGGCACGCGGGATTTGCAGGACAAGTCGGTTGGCATGCTGGTTATTCCGCTTGTCACCGAGGCCAGCTTCGGCTTCGGCGGCTCCTATGGCCGGGGCGCGCTCAGGATCGGCGATGTCTCGGTTGACTACTATTCGGCGGCGCAGGCGAGCTTCGGCATCCAGGCCGGCGCCCAGCAATACGCGCATGTGCTGTATTTCATGACAGAAGAGGCCTTGGCCGATTTCCGGACGTCTCCGGGTTGGGCGGCTGGCGCCGATGTGGAGTATGTCGCCAATGACCAGGGCGCAAATCTCTCGGCAGAGACGACAACGGTTTTATCGCCCGTAATCGCGGTGGTCTTCGGCCAAGCCGGTCTTTTGGCAGGTGCGTCGGTCGAGGGGACGAAGTACACGCGGATCATTCCGTGAGCTATGAATGTCCGGTGTGGGGGCGCTCGCCGTCCCCTCCCGAAACCCTGTCGATTTTGACACTTCTATCTTGCACCGACTAACATCGGACCATCTTCACTGCGGTGTTCACGGTCTCGCGCTGACCGGGTACGAACAGCTAGAAATCGGCGGCGTGGGCTCTGGACCAGAACCTTCTGGAGCGATCGGTGCGGACATTATTACTTCATATCAGCGCCTCGGCCTCCGCCGTTGCTATAACCGCTGCGGCGGCAGAAAACAGTTCGTCAGGGCTGGCACATTGCCCGTTGCAGCTTGCCGGGCGCGGACAAACGACTATGGTCAGAAGCACGCCGTTCGAGTGCTTTTGCAGTGTTGAAGCCCGTAAGCAGCGGGGCGGCTACGCTTTCGGCAGCGGGACTTACGATGCGATCAGCAATATCTGCATGGCAGCCCTGCATGCGGGTGTGACCGGCCGGGAAGGCGGTGATGTACGGGTCATCCCGGGCCCGGTTCAGCAGAATTACGTGGGCACCCTTGCAAACGGTGTCTTCAGTTCGGATTTGGACAAGGGCCGCGTGGGCAGCTTTACCGTGGAACCGGTCAGCGGCCAGTGACGCTTTTCAACCCAACACCCGCAAACGCTTGAACAGGCTCGACGTATCCCAACGCCCACCGCCCATCTTCTGCACGTCCTTGTAGAACTGATCGACCAGCGCGGTCACTGGCAGACTTGCAGCGGTTTCGTTCGCTGTTCTAAGGCAGATATCCAGGTCCTTGCGCATCCAGTCGACGGCAAACCCGTGGTCGAAATGATCGTCCAGCATGGTCTCGTACCGGTTTGCCATCTGCCAGGATCCTGCGGCTCCCTGGCTGATCACCTCGACAACGGCCCGACCGTCGAGACCTGCCTTCTCGGCGAAATGCAACGCTTCCGACAGACCTTGGACCAGCCCGGCAATGGCGATCTGGTTGCACATCTTTGTCATCTGGCCCGCGCCGCTTTCACCAATCCGACGACAAATCTTGGCGTAAGCGGCCATGATGGGCTCTGCGCGATCGTAGGCCTGCGTGTCACCGCCGCACATGATCGACAGCTGTCCGTTTTCGGCCCCGGCCTGCCCACCACTGATCGGTGCATCAACGAAGGCGATACCGCGTTCGGCGGCAGCGGCGTAAAGCTCGCGCGTGACCGCCGCCGACACGGTCGTGTGATCAACGAAGATCGCTCCTTCGCCCATTCCGGCAAAGGCCCCATCGTCCCCCAGACAAACAGACCGAAGGTCATCGTCATTGCCCACGCAGGCCATGACGAAATCGGCGCCGGCCGCGGCTTCGCGCGGTGTCCGCGCGGCCTGGCCTGCGTGCGCTTTGGCCCAGGTTTCGGCCTTGGCGGAAGTTCGATTGTAGACGGTCACCTGATGTCCGGCTGACGCCAGATGCCCAGCCATGGGAAACCCCATCACGCCCAGTCCCAGAAACGCACAATTCGCCATGGCATCCTCCCTGCAGAAAGCTTAAGTTTGCACGAACTCCTAACGAACCGGCGGTCACAGTCAACAGGACAGGCATGGCGAGACTCTTTCGTTGGCTTCTTCGGATCGTGACAGGTCTGCTGGTTTTGGCGGTTGCCGTCACCTTCCTGCTCTATTGGTTCTTCTCGCGCTCGGTTCCCGATTACGACGAAACGCTCACCGTTGCCGGTATTTCAGGCGAGGTAGAGATCGTACGCGATAACGCGAGCGTGCCGCACATCTTCGGGTCAAGCGACGAAGACGTCTATTTTGGTCTTGGACTTGCGCATGCGCAGGACCGCCTTTGGCAAATGACTATGATGCGACGCACGGCGCAGGGCCGCTTGTCGGAGCTCTTTGGCGCAAGAACGGTCAAGGTCGACGAGTTGCTCAGACGCTTCGATTTCTACGCGCTTTCGGTCAAATCTGTTGCGGCCCAGGATGAATATACGCAGGCAGCGCTTCGGGCCTATTCCGCCGGTGTGAATGCCTGGCTTGCCCAGGTGAACGAAGGCGCGCGGGGCCGTGGAGCGCCGGAGTTCTGGCTATTCGAGCCGGCGATCGCGCCCTGGCAACCGGCGGACAGCATCGCGATTGGCAAGCTGATGGCCTTGCAGCTGTCCAGCCATCTGGAAAACGAAGTCTTGCGCGCGCGTGCCGATCAAATGCTGTCCGACGATCGGCTTCAAGACCTGCTGCACGACTATCCGGGCGCCGGGGTGGCAGCCCTGCCCGACTATGCAGGCCTCTTCGGGACGGAGTCGAATGTCCGCTTCGCAGGGGTCGGGGATAGTTCGCAGACGCCCATAGACAGCCCGTTGTCGCCCT
This sequence comes from Paracoccaceae bacterium, assembly GCA_030065075.1. GTDB lineage: Bacteria > Pseudomonadota > Alphaproteobacteria > Rhodobacterales > Rhodobacteraceae > JAJDOD01. The sequence goes on from JASJDQ010000002.1 coordinate 12,353, forward strand.
TCAAATCGCGGGCCTTCGCCGGCGCGTCCAATGCTTGGGCGGCAGCACCTCGGCGTTCGGCGGCAGGCGGCACGCTGCTGGCTAATGATCCGCACCTTGGCTTTAACGCGCCGTCGACCTGGTACCTTGCGCGGTTGGAATTGGAAAGCGGCGGCGTGATCGGCGGCACCATCCCCGGTGCGCCGACCGTTCTGGTCGGACGCTCAGACCGGCTGGGTTGGGCGCTGACCTCCACCGGCGCCGACGATCAGGACGTGCTGATCGAACGCTTGAACCCTGAGGCACCGGAGGAAGTGCTGACACCTGATGGTTGGCGTCGGATGGCGTCGCGGCGCTCGATCATCAACGTCAAGGACGCCGCGTCCATCAATGTGACTCTCCGTTGGTCCGAAAACGGACCGATCCTGCCCGGGTCGCATTATGATCTGGGCGAAGTGACGCCGCGCGGACACGTGGCGGCCCTTGCCTGGACAGCGCTCAGCGCCGAGGACACGACGCTTTCCGCCATCCTATCGCTGATGCGCGCGGGCAGCATCGACGAGGCCTTGGATGCGGGAGACAGCTTCGTGGCACCGCCTCAGAACCTGACGCTGGTCGATGGCGAACGCATCGCCATGAAGGTCGTCGGCAAGCTGCCCCGCCGGGCCGCGCGCCATCAGACCGAAGGTCGGATGCCCGCCCCGGGCTGGTTGCCCGAGAACCGCTGGCAAGGGCAACTGTCATACGCGGGCAACCCGGTCTTTGCCGATCCCGAGGGTGGTATTCTTGGCAACACCAACAACAAAGTTGTCGACCGGCCCTTCCCCTTTCATCTCAGCCACACATGGGGCGACACGCAGCGGGTGCAACGGTGGGAACGCCTGATGCAGTCTCGCGAAGTGCACACCCGAGAAAGCTTCATGGAGGCGCAGCTGGACACGGTATCGATCACCGCACGCACGCTTCTGCCGCTGGTCGCGCGCGACCTGTGGTTCACCGGCGAAGCGGCGGAAGCGGGCACGCCCGAGCGGCGGCGACGCGAAGCGCTGGATCTTCTGGCCGGCTGGAACGGTGAGATGAACGAGCATCTGCCCGAACCGCTGATCTACATGGCATGGATGCGCGCGCTGCAGGAGCGGCTCATCCGCGACGAGTTGGGCACGCTGGCCAACGAATTTCCGCATCTGGAACCGGTGTTCCTCGAGCGTGTCTTCCGTGATGTCGATGGGGCGGGCGCCTGGTGCGACATCATACAAAGCGCAGCGGAAGAAACCTGCACCGACATCGCGCGCCTTGCGCTCGACGACGCGCTTCTTTGGATCTCCGAAACCTATGGCTTAGCATTGGAGACCCTCCGCTGGGGCGACGCCCATGTCGCCACCCATGACCACGAAGTCCTGGGGGACGTGGGCTGGTTTTCCTGGATCGTGAACATCCGGCAATCGACCAGCGGCGGCGACAACACGCTGCAACGCGGGCGCACGTCCGGCACGGCCTCTGATCCCTTCCACAACGTGCATGGTGCGGGCTATCGCGGCGTCTACGATTTCGCCGATCCCGACAGTTCGGTCTTCGTGATCTCGACCGGCCAATCCGGGCATCCCCTGTCGCGCCACTATGACGATCTGGGCGAGCTCTGGCGGCGGGGCGAATACATCCCCATGACGCTCGATCCCGAGCTGGCACGGGCTGGTGCGGTCGGGATCACGCGGTTGGTGCCGGATAGCGCGGAGTAGACGTCCGGCGACCTACTTCGAAATGTTTGCCGCTTTGCTTCTTCCAGCGAAGTAGCCTGTGATTATGGCGATCAAGGAACAAAAAATTCCAAGCGGATAAGCTATCACAAGCTTGGTTTCGCCCGGATAAATGTCGGCATTGGCGGCGTTCGGCGGTAGTGCTGCCAACTCCTCGACCCCGCGCATGGCGACGAACCACGCAACAACAGATGCAATCCAGAATATTGCGGATAAAAACAGCATAATGATCGATTTCAAGCGCATCTACGCCCCTACATCCGCGCAAACCGCGCCGCCTGCGCGTTGGACCAGGTCACGTCAAGCGTCCACCCGTCCTCTGTTTGGCGTTCGCCTGTGACCACGCCCTGCTCGAACAACCATGCACGCTTCCTGCCCTCGACATGGGTTAGCGTGATTTCGGCTTGCGTCAGCCCCGCGCTCAACGCGTCTTCAATGGCGCGGATCAAGTCATCTAGCCCGTCATCCGAAACCGCGGACGAGGTCACGACGTCATCCCGACGGGCCGCGGCCGTTTCGACCGACGCCCGGTCCGCCGACGCAAGCTGATCGGTCTTGTTCCAGACCTCGATCACCGTCCGCTCTTCCCCCACGCCAAGGTCTTCCAGAATGGCAACGACGTCCGCGTGTTGCTCTTCTGTTTCCGGATGCGAGATGTCGCGCACATGAAGGATGATGTCCGCCGACAAAACCTCTTCCAACGTCGCCCGGAAGGCCGCAACCAGTTGCGTCGGCAGGTCCGAGATGAAGCCCACGGTGTCGGAGAGGATCACCTCGCGCCCCGTTTCCAGCTCGACTGATCGCATGGTCGGGTCGAGCGTGGCGAAAAGCATGTCCTTCGCAAGCACCTTGGCACCCGTCAACCGGTTGAAAATTGTAGATTTCCCCGCGTTCGTATAGCCCACGAGCGCTACGATGGGAAAAGGCACCTTAGCGCGCGCCTCACGGTGGAGCGTGCGGGTCTTTACCACCTTGTCCAATTGCCGACGGAGCCGCACGAGTTGCTCGTCGATCGCGCGGCGGTCTGCCTCGATCTGCGTTTCGCCGGGGCCGCCGACGAAGCCAAGCCCGCCTCGCTGCCGTTCCAGGTGCGTCCACGCCCGCACCAGGCGCGTCCTTTGATAGGACAGCGCCGCCATTTCCACCTGCAGCACGCCCTCGCGCGTGGCGGCGCGATCCGAGAAGATCTCCAGGATCAAGCCGGTCCGGTCCAGAAGCTTGACCTTCCATTCCCGTTCCAGGTTCCGCTGCTGCACCGGCGTCACGGGGCCATCGATCAGCACCAGCTCGATATCGTCAGCCTTGATGCGGGTCGCCAGCGCCTTGATCTTGCCCTTCCCAAAGAGCAGACCCGGCGACGGGTTGGGCAGACGCACGATCTCGGCACCCGCAATCTCCAGCCCTGGCAGGGCTTCGGCAAGCGACACGGCTTCCGCCAGCGCGTGCTCAGCCTCGCGCCGTTCCGGATTGCTGGTGATGTCGGGATGCAGAACAAGCGCGCGGGTGTGGCGCGGGTCGTCCGCCCCCACCCTTACTCTTCGCCCTCGTAAAGAGAGATCGGCTGTGCTGGCATGATTGTTGAAATAGCGTGTTTGTAAACGAGTTGGGACTGGCCATCACGACGGAGCAACACACAAAAATTGTCGAACCAAGTGATGACCCCTTGCAGCTTGACACCATTGATCAGGAATATTGTCACGGGGACTTTGGTTTTCCTGACATGGTTCAGAAACGCATCCTGCAGATTCTGTCTGTCGGAAGCCATGATCTAAAGCCTTTTTTTCTTGCGACCTTTTGCGGCCGGATTGTTGACGTGGCCACTATGGAGGCTGATCGGGCGTCTGACCAGCCCAAAAAGTACCCTTGTTTCAAAGGATTGCCGGGTCTCAGACCGTGATCGGGATTATCCGCGCCAAAATTCGGGGTTCAAAAGCGCGATGATCGCGATCACCTCGAGCCGCCCGACAACCATGGCGGCGCAAAGGATGGCACGGGCCGCGTCGTTCAGCGCGCCAAGCGCGACAGGTTCAGACCCTGCAGCCTCGACCAGCGGTCCCGTCGTCGAAAGCGACGCAATGGTCAGGATCATCGTGTCTTCGAAGTCCAGACCACCGAAAACGGACAGCGCCACCATCACAAGCGCGATCGACAGCGCAAAGAGCATGAAAAAGACCCAGGCCGCGGACGCGCCTTGGCGGCGGAAATGACGACCGAAAGCGCCCGGGCTGCCGATGGATGACGGATGGACGAGTTTTTCCATTTCGCGGAGCGAATGCTGCGCCAGTGCGTAGCATCTCAGTAGTTTAACACCACCTGCGGTCGTCGCGACGCCGCCCCCCAGAACGGCAAGCCCCAGAAGCAGGACACCGGGCGCGCCAAACCCTGACCAGGCCCGCGCAGCCTCCCAGGAGGAGGATTCGAAGCCCGTCGTTGTCAGAAAGGACGTAACCGTGAAAAGCGCGCCCCATAGCCCTTGCAGGCCTTCGATGAACGTCAGTTCCAGACCATCTAGGCCGACCAGGAAGTGCCGCAGGAACAACAAAAGCGCCAAGGCCAGGCAAATCGCCCCGCCAAGGCGAAACTCGGGGTCCGTCAAAAGGCTCCTCCAGCCATTCGACTTTTCGTCCGCCAGGAACGTAAGCCGCGACAAGGCAAAGAGGAAAAACAGGAAGATGATCACCTCGCCGACATGCCCCGAAGCCGAGCCCATAAGGCCACCCACCGGCGAAATGCCCGACGTCGCGAGCGTCGACATGGCGTGGCAAAGCGCCACCATTGGCCGGTCGCCCGCGATGAAGAGAGCCAGCCACAAAGCACCTGTCAGGCCCGCGTATACGGGCAAAAGACGAGCGGAATACCGGCGAAGCCGCATCGCCGGATCGGCGACGTTGACCACTTGCCGCGCGCCCTGCCCGATCTCGGCGCGCGACGAAACTTCGAAGCCGCCAAGCGTCAACGGCGCCAGCACCGCTATGGCCACCACCCACATCAGGAAGCCACCCATCCAGCCAACGAGCGCGCGCCAGAGGTGCACGGCATCCGGCAAGCGCTCGGGCGCGAAAAGGGTCATGCCCGTCGTCGTAAGCGACGAGACCATTTCGAAGTAGGCATTGACGAAACGGGTGTCCGGCACCGCCTCGGAGACCGGCACTGCCAGCATCACCGGCAGGGCCGTCAAACAGGCAAAAAGCGAGATCAGATGACTGCGACCCTGACGGCGAATGCGCATGTTTTGCGTCGCCAGCCCCACCATCAGGACGATCACCAGAAAGAAAATCGCCGAATAAAAGAACGCCCGAGACGTTGCATAATCGCTAACGACAAACGCATAGGCCGCTGGCGCCAGCATCGCGGCGGCGCCGAACCCCATCAGGATCACGATCAGTGGGATATCATAGAGCCGTTGCACGTCTTCGCTGCCCCCGGCGCATCAGAAGAAGTCGATCGAGACCTGGAAGAGCTGCTCGACTTCTGGCACATCCGCCGCCAGCGTGAAGACGACGATCACATCGCCCTCGTCGATCCGCGTATCGCCAGTGGGCTTGATGATCTCATCACCCTTCATCAGAGCGCCGACCAACACACCTTCCGGAAAATCGATGTCACGTATCTGGCGGCCCGCAAGCGACGATGGCGACAGGATCTGCGCCTCGATCACCTCCGCCTCGGCATCACCGATGGAGTAGACCGCGCGGACGCGGCCATGGCGGATGTGGCGCAGGATGGAACTGACGGTCGTCGCCCGCGGGTTGATGTAGGCGTCGATCTCCAAGGGCTCCATCAACGGCAAAAGCGTTGGGTCGTTGACCAGCGCGATGGCCATGGGGCAACCCGCCTGCTTGGCGCGGACGGACGCCAAAAGGTTCGTGTTGTCGTCATCGGTCACGGCCAGAATGGCATCGGCGCGCTCGATCCCCGCCTCGGCCAGAAGATCGCGGTTCATCCCGTCGCCATGAAGGACAATCGTGCGCTCCAGCGCATCGGCCGCGTGTTCGGCGCATGCGCGGTTCTTTTCGATCACCCGGGCGCGCAGCCGCTCTGCCCGGCCTTCCAGCGCCTTCGCAACCGCCAGGCCGATATTTCCGCCGCCGATGATCACGACGCGTTCCTGGGTGTGCACGGTTTTGCCGAAGATCTCGAAGGTCCGGGTCATGTCCTCGAAATGTGACATGACATAGACCTGATCGTCCGCGTAAAGCTGATCGCCAGGGGCTGGCGCGAAAAGCTTGCCTCCCCGACGGACACCTACGACGATGGCGCGAAGTGTCGAAAAGAGGTCCGTCAACTGACGCAGCGGCGTGTTCAGCACAGGGCAATCTTCATCCAGTTGAATGCCGAGAAGCTGCGCCTTGCCGCCCAGAAAGAGCTCGGTGTCAAAGGCCGCGGGTGCCGCCAATCGCCGAAGCGCTGCCTCGGCCACTTCGCGTTCGGGGCTGATGACCACGTCAATCGGCAGGTGATCGCGACGGTAAAGGTCGGAGTAAATGGCGTTCAGATAGCTCTGGGCGCGGAGCCGCGCGATCTTGCGAGGCACCTCGAACACCGAATGCGCCACCTGGCAGGTCACCATGTTGACTTCGTCCGAATGCGTGGCAGCGATGACCATATCGGCATCGCGCGCGCCCGCGCGATCCAGGATGTCGGGATAGCTTGCATGGCCCGCAATGCCCTGAACATCGAGGGTATCCGTCGCACGGCGCACAAGATCGGGATTGTTGTCGACGACGGTGACGTCGTTTCTCTCTCCCGAGAGATGCCGCGCGATCTGCCAACCGACCTGGCCCGCGCCGCAGATGATCACCTTCATGAAAAGCCTCTTGGCCGTTCCGTTGGACCTGTCTGACATGGGGTTTAACAAGGATCAAGCCGGGAGCGTAGTTTCCTTATGACTTTGGGCTCTCGGGATCAGGACAGGTATTGCGCCGGCTTTGCCAGGGCTAGGGGGCTTTGCCCCCGCTGCCCTTGAAGGGCAGCTCCCCCAGGATATTTCAGGGTCGATGGAAACGATTGCTGTCAATGGACCCGATGGTGTCGGAGATGAACGGGGCTAGTCCAGCTTTGGCGGCTCCACGAACAGCCTGTCGCCCACGGCTTCGACAAGTCGCTCGGGATGAGTGATCGGCAGCATGTGACCGGCCGCCGGGACCGTGACCCATTCTGCATCCGGTATCCTATCGCCGATGGTGCTGATGATTTCCGGGATCACCGGGTGCGTATCGCCCCCATCGACGAAGGTCACCGGCATATCGAGGTCCTCCAGCCGCCCTTCATCCAGAAGCCGGGATCGGTCCTCGATCAGCAAAGTGTCACCCGGCGGGATCAGCGGAATTCTGTCCACGATGTACGCGCGTTGCTCGCCCGTCAATTCGTTCCACGGGTTGCCGTCGCCCCAGATCGAATAGAATTCCTTGGCCGCTGTCGCGTGTTCAGAGGCCGACATCTTCTTGTTGAAAGACGCCATATCGCGTTCGAGCCTTTCGAAGGCCCAACGGCCCTTCACAGCGGCGAAGAACACAGGCTCGACCAACACCAACGAGGAGACGCGATACGGACGCTCAATAGCAATTCGAAGGGCAAGCACCGCGCCAAAGGAATGACCGATCAGCGGCACCGGATCCGACGGCAACTCATCAAGCGCCAATTCAACGGCCTGATCCGCAAAATCGCGGGACGTGTCATAGTCTTCGGCCAGCCCATGCCCCGGGAGTTCGATCAACAACGGCGAGACCGGACGGTCGAGCGCGTTCAGAAACCCGCGCCAGTTGGACGCGCGTCCCAACGCACAATGGATCAGAGCAAGGGGGGCCTTCACCGCCATGTTTCAGAGCGTTCCTTCCAGATGCATATCCAACTGCGCAATCCGATCCTGTCCCCAGAAGCGCGCACCATCGTCCGTGATAAAGAATGGCGCACCGAAGACGCCCGCATTCACCGCCTCTTCCAGGTTCGCCTCATAGGTTTCGGCCCCGGACAAAAGCCCGCTGTCTGCCAAAGACGGATCGAACCCGGACGCCTCCAGACAGCCCTTGATGACCGCATCCTCGGCGATGTCCTTTTCCTCGGCCCAGCAGGCGCGCGTCATGGCGAACACCAGCGCGCCCAAATCACCGCCGCCCGCGTTCTGCGCTGCAATCAGCGCATAGGACGCCGGCGCCGGGTTGGTCGGCCAATGCGCAGGCTTCAGATTTATCGGCAACCCGGCCAGCTTTCCCGCACGTTCCATTTCCATCAATCGATATTCCTGACGCGATGGGTGACGCTGAGCGGGCGGCACACCGCCCGTCCTCGAAAACAGCGCCATGATATCCAGCGGCTTGTAAGCAATCGTCGCTCCATGTTTCGCCGCAACTTCTGCCGGGCGCGTCCCGGCGAGATAACAGTTGGGGGAAATTGTGGCGAGGTAATAGTCGATATGCGCCATTTTGGCGGCCTCCTGGGATGTCCCTTGTTTTCCCTGACCCTATGCCCGTGTTAAGCGGTGTCAACGTTACGAATCCGTTACAACGGAACGACAAAAGGACAGCGCTGCCGATGCCCCAGCTAGAAGAGCCGAAGATCATCTCCGGCAATGGGAACCGTACCCTTGCCACAGCCGTTGCGCGGCGAATGTCCATGCATCGGGGCGTCAGCGTCGGGTTGGTCGACGCCCGCGTCGAACGGTTCAACGATGGTGAGATCTTTGTCGAGGTCTTCGAAAACGTCCGCGGCGAAGACATGTTCATCCTGCAGTCAACGTCGAACCCGGCGAACGACAACCTGATGGAACTGCTGATCATGGCCGACGCTCTGCGGCGATCCTCGGCGCAGCGGATCACGGCTGTCGTGCCTTATTTCGGTTATGCGCGCCAGGATCGCCGCACCAAGGCGCGAACGCCAATCTCGGCCAAGCTGGTGGCCAATATGATGGTCAGCGCGGGCATCGAACGCGTGTTGACGATGGACCTCCATGCGGCACAAATTCAGGGCTTTTTCGACATTCCCGTCGACAACCTCTATGCCGCGCCGATCTTCGCGCTGGATATCCGGCATGCCTTCAAGGACCGGCTGGACGACCTTATGGTCGTATCACCCGACGTGGGCGGTGTGGCCCGCGCCCGCGAACTGGCGCAACGCATCGGCGCCCCGCTTTCAATTGTCGACAAACGCCGTGAAAAGCCCGGCGAAGTGGCCGAGATGACGGTAATCGGTGACGTCAAGGACCGGGTCTGCATCGTCATCGACGACATCGCCGACACAGCCGGGACGCTCTGCAAGGCGGCCGAGACGATTATGGACGCAGGCGCCAAGGAAGTGCACGCATATATCAGCCACGGTGTACTGTCCGGTCCGGCCATCGAGCGTGTCACCAAATCCGTCATGAAAAGCCTTGTCATCACCGACACCATCGAAGCAACTGAGGCAACGAAGGCGGCCCAGAACATCCGGATCGTCCCCACGGCCCCGATGTTCGCGCAAGCGATCATGAACATCTGGCACGGAACAAGCGTTTCCAGTCTCTTCGATCACGAGACTTTGGAACCGATCTACGATGGCATGTATTCGCCTTGAGGCCACGGCGAAGAGCTAAAACAACTCACCGGCAATGACGGCGATCATCAGCAAAACCGTTGCGATGAGCGCAAGAACGTAGTCGCCCGGGACGGCGTCCTCGTTTCCCATCAGCAGATCGTACAGTCTCTTCGGCATGTCTGGTCCCCACCAGTGTTGACGTGAGAACCTAAGCCGCGCGGCCCAAAACACCAGTGACAAAGACGAAACACTCCGTTGCCGCAGCGCAGAAAAGGCTTGGCAAAGACGATTCGCAAGAGTAATAAAATTTCACATCAGGATTTACTGGTGTTCTTTTATTGCGGAGGCGTTCTTGATGCTCGACAACCAGCCACGCGGCACCATCGTCATCGAAGACATGGAGATCGGGATGACCCGGTCGCTTACGAAAGAGATCACCGATCTCGATATCGAGCTCTTCGCCCAGGTCTCGACCGACCGCAATCCGGTGCATCTGGACGACGAATACGCAATGGACACCATCTTCGAAGGTCGCATCGCGCACGGCATGCTGACCGCCGGGCTGATCAGCGCCGTCATCGGCGAACAGCTTCCGGGCCATGGCGCGGTCTATCTGGGGCAATCGCTGAAGTTTCTGGCCCCCGTTCGCCCGGGCGATCTGGTCACCGCGGAGGTCGAGGTCCTCGACATCGATTACGCCAAGCGCCGCGTCCGCCTTGACACCCGGTGCCTGGTGGATGGCAAACCCGTACTGAAAGGCGAAGCCACGGTTCTGGCCCCCTCGGCCAAGTTCGACTGACACCGCAAGATCAGGTTTGGCTCCGCCCATGGGCCAAGACCCGCCCATTCCACACCCAACCCTCGACGGAACTTGCTTCCACCTGCGGTTCAGCGACAGATGAGCGTCAAGGGAGCAGGTGGGATGTCCAATAATCAGGCGGCGGTGTCTTCGGGGCAAACAGTCGAGCCCGCACCGAAAGCAACGGTTCAAGTCGACACGTTCGATCTGGACCTGCTGTACACGCATCGATCGAGAGACGAGGTTCTTGCGGCCTACCGGGAGAATTATGACTTCGGCGATGAAATCGGCCTGCACCACGTCGAAAAGCACGCCAGTCTTGAATGGGACCTCACAGGACGGTTGAAGCGCTCCGACCCTGACGAACGCGCTGCGGTTTTCCAGTCGGCCTATAACACGCTCTACGCCGAGCTTCCGTGGCTTGCCGGAACCAGCGGAAGCGAAAGGCATGCTGAATGGTGCAAGGTGCTCAAGCCGAAGTCGAAGATCATCGAAATCGGAAGCGGCGCCGGATCGCTTGTCCGTTTCCTGTCCGACCAAGGGCACCACTGCGTTGGAACCGAGTTGTCAGACCAACGCGGCGCAACGCTTGCGCCTCGAGACGGCAGTGTAAAGTGGCAAGCGACAGACGGGGTCCATCTGACAGAATACCATGACGCCGGGGCGCACGATCACGTCATTTCCGATCAGGTGGTGGAACACATGCATCCAGACGATCTCCCGGTGCATCTTCGCTCCGCGCGAGAACTTCTTCGGGATGGCGGCAGTTACGTGGTCAGAACCCCGCACAGATCCGCGGGGCCCCATGACCTGAGCAGGGTATTCGGTTTTGACGAGCCCTGCTTCATGCATCTCAAGGAATACACAATCGACAACTTCGCCACACTGGCGCAGGAAGCAGGCTATCGGCGGGCAACGATGATCGTGGCTGTTCCCACATTCTGGTCACGCAATAGGCTGGTGATCGAGAGCCGACTTCTGACAAGCTTCAACACCGCTTTTGAGGTCTTCGAGGACAAGGCGATTCACAGCCAAAAGGCTCGGCGCCTCATTCGAAAAATCGGAAAGGCGGCGCTGTTGCCGTCGAGTGTCTGGATGAAACTTTACGCCTGACAGCGCACGGCCAACAGACCGCGAAAGCACCGTGTCATTGCAGTCTTGCGGCGCGTTGCCCATCAAGCTACCCCACCTCCATGCGCATACACCGCGACACCACGTATCTTGCTTTCACCGATCGGGGCGCGACTGCGGCCATCGGCAACTTCGATGGAGTCCATCTGGGCCATCAGGCTGTCCTCCGAATTGCCGCAAAGGCCGCCGATGCGCCCTTGGGCGTCGTCACCTTCGAGCCGCACCCGCGCGAGTACTTCGCTCCCGAAACGCCCCCTTTCCGCCTGATGAACCCCGAGGCCAAGGCACACAGGCTCGAAAGCCTCGGCGTCAAGCATCTCTATGAGCTTGCCTTCAACGAGCGGCTGGCCAGCCTGAGCGCCGAAGAGTTCGCCCGCGATATCCTGCAGCAGCAGTTGGGCCTGGCCCACGTCACGGTCGGTGCCGATTTTTGCTTTGGCAAAGGGCGAAAAGGGACGGCAGAGATGCTTCACGCCTTCGGCCGGGAGTTCGGCTTTGGCGTAACGATTGCCGAATTGGTGGGCGGCGAGACCGCTGTCTCCTCCACCCGCATCCGCACCGCACTGAGCGACGGCAAACCCGAAGACGCCGCGAAGATGCTCGGCCACCTCCACCGGATCGAGGGCGAAGTCATCCGGGGTGAACAGCGCGGACGCGAGTTGGGGTATCCCACGGCCAACATGTCCATCGATGGGCTGCACCCCCCGAAGTTCGGCGTCTATGCGGTACGCGTGCGTGTTCTGACGGGACCTCACACAGGCGAGTATGACGGCGTGGCCTCGATGGGCATACGCCCGATGTTCGGTGAAAATCACCCGAACTTGGAAACGCACGTATTTGATTTCGCAGGCGATCTTTACGGTGCCGAGCTCAGTGTCGCTCTGGTGACTTACCTGCGCGGCGAAGAGAAATTCGACAGTCTCGAGGCCCTGATCACACAGATGGATACTGACAGCGCTCGTGCGCGGAGCATCCTCGCGCCCTAGCGGTTGTGGTCTTTCGGGCCACGCTCCATACTGCCCGGGTTTCTTCTTGCGTGGTGTCTCTCGATGGTAAATTTGGTCCGAAATTCTTGCGCACTCGCGCTCGTTTTCGTGCTCTTTGCGGTGCAACCGATCTTTGCGGCGGTTTGCGAAGTATCAACATCCCAAAAACTGCAATGCGATCTGAGCACTGGCGACAAGGGCGCAGCTCCGGCGGAATTGGCAGAGATACTCAAGACCACGACGTCGCGTTCGGTTCGGGAGGATGCGGCACGGTACCTGATCGAGCTTGATGATGGCGCGTTGTCGAGTTCTGATCCCCAACTGATGGCCGATGCATTTATCGTTCTCGGCAACACGGTCCGCGACGACAGCAACTGGATCGCCGCGGCAGAGCTGATTATTTCAACGTCGGCCGAAGCTCCGATTGATAACCGCGATTACCTGGCGTTCCTTGCGCGCTATGCACATAAACTCCGTATGGCTGGCCTGAATGACCAGGCAGTTGAACTTGCACAGGCCAGTCTTGGCGATGGACCACTGCCGAACAACGGGCGCGACTACGAGGTCTTCCCGACCATCCAGATGATGTCATTTGACGGGCATGAACCCAGCATCGCGCTCTTGGATGCATGGGCCGGGAAGGCACCTCCTTCGAATGACCCAACCGTTGCCACGGCGAAAACAGTTATCGATGCGCTGGACGGCGACCCGCAAGCACAATTATTAATCGGGAAGATGCTTGTCGAAGGACAGGAACCGGACCTAAGTCGCGTTCAGAACCGCTATACGGGACGCCCCAAGGGCGGGCCGTACAATGCAGAGCGCGGCGCAGAGTTTCTGCGGAATGCTCTTGATGCGGGCCTGGAGGAGGCACGTGCTCCTCTGAAGGCTTACGAAGACAAGATCGCCGCCCAGAAGAAGCGCGAAGCTGAAGAGCGCGCAGCAGAGGCCAAGCGCAAGGAAGAGGAACGCATCGCGGCAGAAAAGGCACGACAGAAACTGATAGAGGAACGCAAGGCCAAAGCCGCGCTTCAAACGAACCGGTTAGATGAATACCTGAAGTCACAACGCGCCGATATCAACCGTTTGGGCGTGTTCTGGAACTCTTGCGTGGCAGAAGCCGGCGGGAACCGGGTGGCCAAGAAGTACTGCGATTGCATCGTCACGCGGTCCGTCGAACTCATGGGCCAAGCGCGCGCCAACGTCGCGCTGGCGACCGGTGTCGGCTTGAGCCAGTCACGCCTGCGGGACATCGTATTGTTCTGCGTGGACCTGTCGCGCGGATGATGTCCGGGCAAGAAACATGAAGGACCCGATCGATCGTTCCGGTCTGCGGGATCGCTTCTGGGAACGCGTGCCGCTCAAGAACCTCACTAAGAAGGAATGGGAGGCGCTCTGCGACGGCTGCGGCAAGTGCTGCCTGAACAAGCTCGAAGACCCTGACACAGCCGAGATCGCCTTCACCCGCGTCGCCTGCCGGTTGCTGGATGGAGAGACCTGCCGCTGCGCCCAATACGACATCAGACTTCAATTCGTGCCTGAATGTGTCGTGCTAACGCCCTCAAATATAAGCGAAATTGCCTATTGGATGCCTACGACCTGCGCTTACCGCCTGATTTACGAAGGCAAACCCCTCTATGACTGGCATCCTCTGGTATCAGACGACCCGGACGCCATCCACAAGGCGGGCGCTTCGGTCAAAGGCTGGACCGTGCCAGAGTTCGAAGTACCGGAAGACGAGTGGGAAGAGCACATCGTGGAGGACCTTTGATGCGCTTCGCCTCGGATAACGCAGGCCCAGTCCATCCGCGGGTGATGGAGGCACTCGCCGCCGCCAACGAAGGCTGGGCCCTGCCTTATGGCAACGACGACGTCACGAAATCCGCCGTCGAGAAGGTGAGAGACGTCTTCGAAGCCCCTGATGCCGCAGTCTATTTTGTCGCCACCGGTACGGCGTGCAATGCGCTTCTGCTAGCCACCATGGCCGACCCGTTTCAAACAATTTTCTGCACGGATGTCGCGCATGTCGAAGAAGACGAATGCAACGCGCCCGAGTTCTTCACCGGCGGTGCCAAGCTCACCCTGATCGACGCACCGCATGCCAAGATGGACCCGAATTGCCTTCGCGCCGCCTTGGATAAGCGGGCGGGTAAGAACGTTCACGCAGCGCGGAAAGGCCCGCTTACGCTCACACAGGTAACGGAACGCGGCACGCTCTATTCGCTGAACGAGTTGGCAGACCTCACGCAAATCGCCAAAGCTCACGATGTGCCCGTCCACCTCGACGGCGCACGCTTTGCCAACGCCATCGCCGCCCTTGGCTGCACACCCACCGAGATAAGCCATGAACTCGGCATCGATGCCGTAAGCTTCGGCGGCACCAAGAACGGGTGCATGGGCGTTGAAGCCGCGGTCATCTTCAACCCTGAGCTAGCTTGGGAATTCGAGCTCCGCCGCAAGCGCGCGGGCCACTTGTTCTCGAAAAACCGGTATCTGGCCGCCCAAATGCTGGCCTATCTGACCGACGATCTCTGGCTTCAGATGGCAAAGGCCGCAAACCGCAAGGCGCAGGCGCTTGCAGGGGCATTGGAGGAGATCGACGGCGTGGAGTTCATCCACCCGCCAGAAGCCAATATGCTGTTTGTCACCTTGCCCGAAGCCGCGCACGAGCGTCTGGAGGCGGCAGGGGCTCAGTATTATCCCTCTCCCACGGGATCAGCCCGTCTCGTCGTCGACTGGTCCTGCCCAGAGGAGCATATTCATGAGTTCGTTCGTGTCGTCCGCGGATGATATGGCATGACAGAGCGGTTCTGGGCTAATCTTTTGTTATGACGCGCCTGATCCTGTTTGCCCCGCTCCTCTTTCTGGCTGCCTGTGCGACACTTTCCGAAAGCGAATGCCGCGCGGGCGACTGGTACGCAATCGGCAAGAAGGACGGGGCCAACGGACGCCAGTCCAGCTTTCTGCAACAGCACGCCAAGGCCTGCGCCGACTATGGCATTCGCCCCGATCAAACGGCTTGGGAAGAGGGACGACGGGATGGCCTGCCGCTTTACTGCACGCGGCGCCGCGCCTTCGAGGAAGGGCGCAGAGGCAAACACCTCTCCCCGGTCTGCCCATCCTCACAACTGGCAGAACTGACCCGCGCAAACGAAAGGGGCCTACGGGTCAATCGGATCGAGCAGGATATCCGCGAGATCGAGAACGACATCCGCCAGATCAACTCCGAACTGGCAAGCCTGCCCGCGGACGACCCGTCACGCAGTTCACTGATCTCGGAGCGAAGCTTCCTGCGGCTCGACCTTCTGACGCTCCGCGCCGAGCGCGCACGCATGATCTGACGCTCAGGCGGCTGCAGCCTGCGCGGCGGGCAAGGTGACCCGGAAGGCCGCCCCACTCTGCCCCGATACGTAAGAGATATCACCGCCCAACCGCTTCATGATCTCGCGGCAGATCGCCAGGCCCAGCCCGGCCCCACCCGCCGCGCGGTGGTCGGTCCCACGCGAGAACTTCTCGAATATCACGCTCTCTGCCTCGGCGCTCACTCCCGAACCATTGTCAATGAAGTCCACGATCTTACGACTGCCATTGTCGCCAACTTCGATGCGCAGTTCGGGGTCGTCAGCATCGCAATATTTCTGGACATTCGAAATCAGGTTTATGAAGACCTGCGCCAGCCGGTCGCTGTCGGTATAGAGTGAAATCGCCTCGCGCATCCGGTCCCGGCTGATCGTCAGCACGCCATCTGGCTGCTCGGTCGCCGCTATGGCCCGATCCAGAATGGCGTCAAGTTGAACCTCGCCATTGTTCAGCGTCACCTGACCGTTTTCCAAGACGCTCAGATCCAGCAGGTCGTCCAGCAGCCGCGTGAGGCGAATGGCCTCGTCATGGATGATCTGGCTGTAACGCTGGCGCTCTTCCGGCGCCATCGTCTCGCCACGCATCAGGATCTCGCTGAAGGACCGGATGCTGGTCATGGGCGTCCGCAATTCGTGGCTGATCTGGCTCAGGAACCCGTCTTTTTGTACCGATAGCGCCACGAGTTTCTCGTTCGCCTCCTGCAACTGCTGCGCCGTCCGGCCCAGTTCCTGGCTCTTCGCCTCCAACTGGTTGGAGTACTCCAGGATCTGCTGCGCCTCGTCCGCGACCCGCATAAGGTCTTCGACCGACACCGTCACGCCGCCGGTGATCTGCATCAGCATGGCGTGCGCCGTCGCCGCACCCACCGAGCCTGCAAGCTTGCGTTCCAGGCCTTCTAGGAAAGCTGGTGTCACATCCGGCAAATAGCCGAGTTTCCCCTGCGCCTTGGCTTCCTCGGCGAAAAGCGCCTGCGCTTCCGACGCACCGATGATCCGCTGCGACATCATCAAAAGGTCTTCGGCCTCCGCCGCACCGCCTGTCCACCCGGGCGCGCTTTCCGAATAGCGGAAGACGTTGACAAAAGCCGCACCCTGCAGACGCTCGAGTGGTGACGGGAAGCTCAGAAGTGAGAAAAGGCAGAAAGCGGCGGTGTTCAAAAGAAGTGACCAGAAGACCGCATGCACAAGCGGGTCCAGCCCTTCGATTCCGAAAAGCGCCTGCGGGCGCAGATAGCTCAGGCCGAACGGCCCTTCGGCGTAGACGGACGCAGGGATAAGGCTGGCATCACCGAAGCTTGGCAGGAACGAACTCCAAAGCCAGATAGCGAATCCCACCGTAAGCCCCGCCGCCGCGCCGGTGCGCGTCGCGCCCCGCCAGAAGATGCCGCCCACCAGGGCTGGCAGAACCTGCGCCATGCCCGTGAACGCAATCAACCCGATAGCAGCCAGTGCACCGCTGCCACCCGAGTAGACGTAATACATGTACCCAAGCGCCAGAAGCGCCGCGATCGAGAGCCGCCGCGAGGTGATAACAACGTGACGCACGTCGCCCGATACCGTCGCGCCCCCTTGTTGACGGCTAAGCCAGATCGGCATGACGATATGGTTCGAAACCATGGTCGCGACCGCGATGGCCGCCACAATGACCATCGAGGTGGCCGAAGAGAACCCGCCCAGGAAGGCCAGCATGGCCAACGTGTTGCGGTCAAACTCCAGAGGAAGGGTCAGCACGAAGAGGTCGGGGTTCGAACCTGCCGGCAGCACGTTCAAACCGACCGCCGCGATCGGTAGCACGAAAAGGCTCATCAGAAACAGATAAAGTGGAAAGGCCCAACTGGCTGTTGCCAGATGCCGTTCATCCGAGTTTTCGACCACCATCACCTGAAACATCCGCGGCAAGCAGATGAAGGCCATGGCGGAAAGTCCGATAAGCACGGTCCAGCGCTCGGGCCGGATGGTCTGCTCGGCGATGGGCGAAGCGGCGATGACATCCAGCATCGGCCCCGGACCGCCTGCCAGGATGAAAACCACGAAAATCCCGACCGCAAGAAGCGCGATCAGTTTGACCACCGCCTCGACGGCGATGGCCATCACGACCCCGTGGTGATGCGCGTTCACATCCAGATTGCGCGTCCCAAAGAGGATAGTGAACGCCGCCAGCCCCACCGCCACAACGAAAGCGGTCTGGTTCAGGTTGGCCCCCGGGGTCGTGGCGAAGACGTTGAAACTGAGCGTGACGGATTGAAGCTGGAGCGCGATGTAGGGCGTCGTGGCAACGACAGCGAGCAGTGTGACCAGGACGCCCAGCATGTTCGATTTGCCGAAGCGCGACGAAATCAGGTCGGCAATCGAGGTGATCCGCTGGGTGCGCCCGATCCTGACCAAACGGCGGAGCAACACCCACCAGCCCACCATGACCAGCGTAGGGCCGAGGTAAATAGTGACGAACTCCATGCCCGACCGCGCGGCGTAACCGACCGCACCGTAAAACGTCCAGGCCGTGCAGTAGATGGAAAGGGACAGCGTGTATATCAGCGGTGAGTTCAGCCAGCCGACCCGCCCTGCCGCCGCGCGCTTGTCCGCCCAGAAGGCGAACGCAAACAACACCACGACATAGAGCAAACAGATGGTGACAAGCAGGTTGAAAGACATTGGTCGCTAGCGCTCGGGTGGAACCGAGGGCTCTGCTTCGTCGCTGTCCTCGGTCAGCGGCATGAGGCGGACGGAAAGCACGCCGATCACCACGATCAGGATGGCCCAGACGACAAAGATATAGATCATTGCCCCGGCCGTGGTCGTCCAAAGCCCGGACAGCAACAGCAGCACCAGACCCGTGAACGGCACAAGTCGGGCAGCGTCGCCCAGGCGGCGCCGACGATAGCTCTCGCGCTCCAAGAACATCGGCTGTTTTCGCGTAGCCCCGGCCATCAGCCCACCAATTCGCGGACCGTGCTCAGGATCTCGCCGTTCGAAAATGGCTTGGTCATAAACCGGCTGGCGCCAAGACGCTCGGCCAGCTCGCGGTCCTTCTTCTGACCTCGCGCCGTCAGCATCAGCACGGGCGTGTTGCCGACGTCCTGCGTCTCGCGCAATTCGTTGAGAATGTCATAGCCGGATTTGTTGGGCAGCATGACGTCAAGGATCACCAGATCGGGCTCGCGCGTCCGTATGGCGTCCAGCGCGGTCTTGCCGTCCGAATGCGTGTCCACGCGCCACCCGTCGCGCGACAGGATGAAACGGATCGCTTCTATGATGTTCGGTTCGTCCTCAATTAGAAGGACGCGCTTGTCTGTCATCGCGCATCCCCTCCCTTGGATGACGATGGTTCCCTGATGCTTCGACTATTGCTGACAGCCGCGCATCTGTCAAAGGCCCGAAGTTCCGAGAAAAACCGAAGGCTCCCGTCGAGCGACGCAATCGGTTTCGGGGCATATCCGGCACGACGTACCCACACGCCGCGCCGCGCTGTCCGTTTCCATGGTCGGCTGGAACAGCATCCAGGCCTCCAGAACTGCCGGACCATCGTATCCTGCGGGGTAAGACAGGTCCGCTATGGCCCAGGCGTTGAAGCTGTTCTCGTCGCGCCCCGCGAAGATCAGGGGTTGAGAAATCGGTGTCATCGGGCGCTGCAGTGCCTGAAAGAGCGGCCAGATCGGGCACGCCGCCCCGTAGCGCGGCAATCCAAAGCCGGGCAAGGGCTTTCGGAAGGTCAGTGTCCCGGAACCGTCGCAGGCCACCAAACCAAAGCTCGGTGCACTCTCCAGGGCTTCAGGCGGCAACGCCGCCAACCGGCGGAAAACAACCGGCAGTCCGACGGCAAAGCGACCGGCCATCTCCATCGGCGAAGCACCAGCCGCCAAAGCTTCCTGCAGGGGACCAATCGGAACGACAGCGGCGTCCTGGGCATAGCGCTCCAGCGCGCCACGCGCGATCCTTTTGGCGGCAGCGGACTTTAAAAGCGCAGCCTCTGCCAGCACGTCGTCTATCGCCGCGCCCTCTGACGCCTCCAGTTCCGCTACATGCCACGACCGCGCCGCCAGCCAGGCATCCAACTCGTCCTGCGGCAAGTTTCCGTCCGACGCCCTGCTGTCGCTGTCCAGATATTCGACCAGGGTTTCCGTCGCGGCGGCGAGCCGCTGGCTGTCCTCGAAGATGTTGCGATGAAACCGTGCCTCCCATTCCGGCTCGATGTCGTCGCCTTGGGCAAGGATCGCGCTGGCCGAGCGGATGGATGTCACGCTGGAGAGGACACTATGCATCGACGCCGACAGAAACGGGTCGTGGGTCAACCGGTCGTCCAGCCGTTCCACCACCTGTTCCAGCCGCCGGATCTCGCGCTGCTGCGCCGCGATCAACCGCGCCCAGCCGGGGAAACGCCCGGCCAGTTCCTCGGCCCGTTCGCGCTCGGGGCCGGTGCCTTCGTGGCTGGCGGCGGCTGCATCCATGGCCGCGGCAAGCTGAACTTCCGCCGTGCCGCTGAAGAGCCCTGGGTCGACACCCAACGCTTGCGCGATCCGCACCAGAAGTGCGCCACCGATGGGGCGACGGTTGTGTTCGATCAGGTTCAGGTAGCTGGCCGAAATGTCGCAGGCACGCGCCAATGCCGCCTGTTTGACACCCCGATCCATTCGAAGTGTCCTGATGCGCGACCCGATCAAAGGAGCTTTCGCCACAGGTTTCCCCTAAGTTTCAAGGCATTTCTGCGTTGCGTAGAAAATTTCTTTACAAGACTACCACATTGACTGTTCAAAAGTTTACAAAAATATTCAAGGAACCCTGTAGGTTGTTGCCAACTTTAATTGACACCTTCGATAATGGCCTTGTCTTGTAAAAGACTGGTCGCAGGACAGGAGGACCCGGATCTGTGACCGCCAGAACGCTTATGGGAGGACTTACATGTCGAAAAGCGATCTCACACGCCGCGGCGTCCTTAAGACGTCTGCCGGAGTTGGCGCAGGCCTGGCTCTGCCAACCATCTTCACGGCCAGCTCGGCTGCGGCTTACACAAACGAACCAACAGGCGGCAGCGTTACGCTCGGCTTCAACGTTCCCCAGACCGGCCCCTACGCCGACGAAGGAAACGATGAACTGCTGGCACAACAGCTTGCAGTCGAGCACCTGAACGGTGAAGGCGACGGCGGCTGCCTGAACACCTTCACGTCGAAGGCGCTCAAGGGCAACGGCATCCTCGGCAAGAAGGTCGAGTTCGTCACTGGCGACACGCAGACCAAATCGGACGCTGCCCGCGCTTCTGCAAAGGCGATGATCGAAAAAGACGGCGCCATCATGATCAACGGCGGTTCGTCCTCGGGCGTGGCCGTGGCTGTTCAGGGTCTCTGCCAGGAAGCTGGCGTGATCTTCATGGCCGGTCTGACCCATGCCAACGACACCACCGGCAAGGACCGCAAGGCCAACGGTTTCCGCCACTTCTTCAACGCCTACATGTCGGGTGCCGCACTGGCGCCGGTGCTGGCGAACGAGATGGGCAAGGAACGTCGCGCTTATCACCTGACGGCGGACTACAACTGGGGCTGGACCCAGGAAGAGTCGATCGTCGCCTCGACCGAAGCCATGGGCTGGGAGACCGTCAACACGGTCAAGACCCCGCTCGCTTCTACCGACTTCTCGGCCTACATCACGCCGGTCCTGAACTCGGGCGCCGACGTGCTGGTTCTGAACCACTACGGCGGAAACATGGTGAACTCGCTGTCGAACGCCATCCAGTTCGACCTGCTTTCGAAGCAGGTGAACGGCAAGGACTTCAAGATCGTCGTGCCGCTCTATTCGGAACTGATGGCCGCTGGTGCAGGCGAAAACATCAAGGGCGTGTTGGGTTCGATGAACTACAACTGGCAGCTTGACAACGAAGGCTCGAAGCAATTCGTCAAGTCCTTCGGCGAGAAGTACGGCAAGCCGCCGTCGAACTCGGCCCAGACCTGCTATGCTCAGGTTCTGCTATATGCAGACGCTTGTGAGCGTGCCGGCACGTTCAACCCCTGTGGCGTCGTCGAGGCTCTGGAAGGCTTCGAATTCGACGGCCTCGGCAACGGTCCGACGCTCTATCGCGCCGAAGACCACCAGTGCTTCAAGGACGTTCTGGTTGTGCGCGGCGCGCAGAACCCGACCACAGCCTATGACACGCTGGAGATCGTCGAGATCACACCGGTTGAGCAGGTCACATACGCTCCGAACCACCCGATGTTCGGTGGTGACGAAGCAACGCTCGGCACCTGCAACCCGGGCGCCTAAGACCTTGCAAACAATGGGAACTGCGCTTTGGCGCGGTTCCCTCCCAAGACGACCCCGAGCGCGCCTCGGGTGAAACTCCCGCAACCATCGAGGTGGGGCAATGGACGCTTTTATCCTTCAGATACTCAACGGCCTGGACAAGGGCTCGGCCTATGCGCTGATCGCGCTGGGACTGACCTTGATCTTCGGCACACTTGGCGTCGTGAACTTCGCGCATGGCGCATTGTTCATGATCGGTGCCTTCTGCGCAGTCTTCCTGCAGCGGCTTCTGAGCCTTTCGACCGTCACGGTCGATGAAACCAAGACAGATTTCCTGGGCAATCCGCTGAAAGTCGAAACGCCCTACGTGGAAAGCTGGTTCGGTCCGGAAGTTGGCGGTGCCATCCTTGACTGGTCGGTGCCATTGGCGATCCTCTTTGCCATCCCCGTGATGATTGCCGTCGGCTTCATCATGGAACGCGGGCTGATCAAGCACTTCTACAAGCGTCCCCACGCCGACCAGATCCTTGTGACTTTCGGCCTGGCCATCGTGCTGCAAGAGGTCATCAAGTATTTCTACGGCGCGAACCCCATCCCGACGCCCGCACCGGACTCGCTTTCGGGCGCCTTCGATCTGGGTGTTTATTTCGGCTTCGATCCGAACGCCATCATCTATCCCTACTGGCGGATGATCTACTTCGCCTTCGCAATGCTCATCATCGCCGGTGTCTTCGGGTTCCTGCAGTTCACCACCTTCGGCATGGTCGTCCGCGCCGGCATGGTCGATCGTGAAACGGTCAGCATGCTGGGCATCAACATCGACAAGCGTTTCACCATGATGTTCGGCATCGCAGCGGCCGTCGCCGGTTTAGCGGGCGTGATGTATACGCCGATCAATCCGCCCAATTACCACATGGGCATGGACTTCCTGGTCCTATCGTTCGTCGTGGTCGTCGTCGGCGGCATGGGCTCGCTGCCGGGCGCGGTTCTGGCCGGGTTCCTTCTGGGCATCTTGGAAAGCTTCGCCTCAACGACCTGGGCAACCACGACCATCCCGGGCATCAACCAGATCATCATCTATCTTGTCGCGATCATCGTGCTTCTGACCCGTCCTCGCGGGCTCATGGGCCGCAAAGGCGTGATGGAGGAATAAGACTATGCTGGGTTTAAACTCAAAAGACACGTCGCTGTTTGTGATCGTCATCATCCTTGCGCTTGCGGCACCCATCCTGCTGAACCCCTTCCCGGCAGACAGCTCGCTGGCACAGTTCAACGCAGGCTATCCGGACCTGATGCAGAAGTTCGTCATCTTCGGCATCTTCGCCATCGGGTTCAATATCCTCTTCGGCCTGACCGGCTACCTTTCGTTCGGTCACGCTGCTTTCCTGGGCGTGGGTTCGTACGCGGCGGTCTGGATGTACAAGCTCCTGACCTTCAACGTGATCCCGGCCGTGGCCCTATCGATCGTGGTGGCCGGCATCTTCGCCGTGCTGATCGGCTATGTCTCGCTTCGGCGTTCGGGCATCTACTTCTCGATCCTGACGCTGGCCTTCGCCCAGATGAGCTTCGCGCTCGCCTACTCGGTCCTGTCGAACCCAAAGTTCAACCTGACCAATGGTGAAACCGGCCTGCAGGTCTATTCAAGCGACCCGCAGATCTTCCATCGCGACGGTTTGCCGGACTTCCCGCACCTTTTCGGTCTCTCGATGGGCTCGACCTACAAGATGCCCGTAGGAGCCTGGGAATTCCAGTTCAACGTCGCCTACTACTTCTGTGCGATCATCATGATCCTGGCATTCTACTTCTCGATCCGGCTTTTCCGGTCGCCCTTCGGCATGATGCTTAGGGCAGTGAAGTCGAACCAGCAGCGGATGAACTACACCGGGCTTAACTCGCGCCCCTATACACTCGCTGCTTTCGTGATCTCGGGCATGTATGCCGGTCTGGCCGGTGGCCTGATGGCCGCGACCGACCCGCTGGCAGGCGCCGAGCGCATGCAGTGGACCGCCTCTGGTGAGGTCGTGCTGATGACCATCCTCGGTGGTGCAGGCACGCTCATCGGTCCGGTTCTGGGTGCGGGCTTCCTGAAGTACTTCGAAGCGATCTTTTCCAAGATCAACGACAACGTGCTTCACCAGTGGTTCGCCTTCATGCCGGACGGTATCGAGGACTTCATCGTCGCTGTCATTCACCCCTTCATTGGCAAGGGCTGGCACCTGACGCTGGGCATCCTCTTCATGGCGGTGATCATCTTCCTGCCGGGCGGCCTGGTTGAAGGCGGTCAGCGGATCGGCCGCGCGCTCTTCGGACGCAAGAAACGTGGTGAAAGCGACGCCGAAGTCGCTGCCAAGACACCCGCGGAATAAGGAGAGAACCCATGGCAATCCTTGAAGTCAAAGGTGTCGGTAAGCGCTT
Organism: Paracoccaceae bacterium; assembly: GCA_030065075.1. Taxonomy (GTDB): domain Bacteria; phylum Pseudomonadota; class Alphaproteobacteria; order Rhodobacterales; family Rhodobacteraceae; genus JAJDOD01. Next base: position 36,513 of record JASJDQ010000002.1, read on the forward strand.
CGGTGGCCTGCAAGCACTCGGAGATGTCAACCTCAGCGTGGCCGAGAACTCCGTCCACGCGATCATCGGGCCGAACGGTGCGGGCAAGTCCACGCTTCTGAATTGCCTTGTCGGCAAGCTCATCCCGGACACCGGATCGGTCATGTTCGACGGTCAATCAGTGCTGGGCCGGAAACCGCACGAGATCAACCAGATGGGGATCTCCCGCGTCTTCCAGACGCCCGAGATCTTCGGTGATCTGACGGTTCTGGAAAACGTCATGATCCCCTGCTTCGCCAAGCGGGACGGGGCATTTCGGATGCACGCTTTCGAACGGTTTGCCCATGAAAAGGACCTGTTGGAGAAATCCGAAGCGATCCTTGAAGACATGAACATGACCGACAAGCTGCACATGCATGCAGCCAGCCTGTCGCGGGGCGACAAGCGCAGGTTGGAAATGGCCATGTGTCTGGTACAGGAACCGCGGCTTCTGCTGTTGGACGAACCGACCGCCGGCATGGCGCGCGCAGACACCAACAACACCATCGATCTTCTGAAAGAGATCAAGGAAAAGCGCGACATCACCATGGCTATTATCGAACACGACATGCACGTCGTGTTCAGCCTGGCCGAACGGATCACCGTTCTGGCCCAAGGCACGCCGCTGGTCGAAGACACGCCGGACAACATCAAGGGCAACCCGAAGGTGCAAGAAGCGTACCTCGGCGAGGCCGCTCACTAGGACACGGTTGCAGAGTTCCGCTCTGCCCGCTGGAGGAAAAGACATGCTGGACGAAGACACGTTCGACAAACGCGCCAACAATGCGGCCACCGCGCCGTCCTACCTGAGCGTCTGGAATATCGAAAGCTACTACGGCGAAAGCTACATCGTACAGGATGTCAGCTTCAACGTGCACGAGGGCGAGATCATCGCGCTCTTGGGCCGGAACGGCGCAGGCAAGACCTCGACGCTCCGCTCGATCGCGCGCATGGACAACCCCGAGGTCCGCTTCGGCGAGATCTGGCTCGACCACAAGCCATTACACAAGATGACCAGCTACGAAGCCGCGCAGGAAGGTATTGCGCTGGTTCCGGAAGATCGCTGCATCATCCAGGGCCTGACGGTCGAAGAAAACCTTCGGTTGGCGCAAATCGCGCCGCCCATTGGCTGGTCGCTTGAACGCATCTACGAGCTGTTCCCGCGCCTCGGCGAACGCCGGACCCAGGACGGTTCGACACTTTCGGGCGGCGAGCAGCAGATGCTGGCCATCGCGCGCGCACTTGCCCGTGACATCAAGGTGTTGCTGCTGGACGAACCTTACGAAGGGCTCGCGCCGGTTATCGTTCAGGAAATCGCCAAGACCCTGAACTACATCCGCGACCAGGGCATCACCACGATCATCGTCGAACAGAACGCCGTTGCTGCGCTCAAACTCGCCGACCGCGCCGTGATCCTTGATACAGGTCAGGTCGTCTATGACGACTCTGCGCAAAAAGTCTTAGATGACGAAGCGCTCAGGGCGAAGTATCTCGCTATCTGACGAACGACGACACCAGAAGACCTGAGGAGGGGACATCATGCTGGACCAGCGTGACGGAATGTATTGGCCGGACAGCGACATGGCTGCCAAGGCGCATGCGGACAAAGCCACGTACGAGGCGATGTATCAGGCCTCGATCGACGACCCGGAGGCGTTCTGGCGCGAGCACGGTCAGCGGATCGATTGGATTAAGCCCTATACCAAGGTGAAGAACACGTCCTTCGCACCCGGCAATATCGACATCCGCTGGTTCGAAGACGGCACGCTCAACGTTTCGGCCAACTGCATCGACCGGCATCTGGCAACTCGCGGCGATCAAACCGCGATCATCTGGGAGCCTGATGACCCATCGGACGAAGCGCAGCACATCACCTACAATCAGCTTCATGCCGAAGTCTCGAAGTTCGCCAATGTCCTCAAAGGTCTCGGCATCGGCAAGGGCGACCGCGTGGTCCTTTACCTGCCGATGATCCCGGAAGCCGCTTATGCGATGCTGGCGTGCACCCGGATCGGCGCCATCCACTCGATTGTCTTCGCAGGCTTCTCGCCCGATGCGCTCGGCGCCCGGGTCGATGGCTGCGACGCCAAGCTGGTCATCACCGCCGACGGCGCCCCTCGTGGCGGCCGCGTGACGAACCTCAAGGACAACGTGAACAAAGCGCTTCTGAACGACTTCGACGTCGTGAAATGTCTTGTCGTCAAGCGCACCGGCCAGCAGGTCGCCTGGCGCGATGGGTTGGATTACTGGCTCCACGAAGAGCAGGAAAAGGTCAGCGCCGATTGCCCGGCCGAGGAGATGGGGGCCGAAGACCCGCTCTTCATTCTCTACACCTCCGGCTCAACCGGCCAGCCGAAGGGCGTTGTCCACACCACCGGCGGCTACCTGGTCTATGCCTCGATGACGCACGAGTACGTCTTCGACTATCACGACGGTGACGTCTTCTGGTGCACCGCGGACGTGGGCTGGGTCACGGGCCACAGCTATATCGTCTACGGGCCCCTCGCCAATGGCGCGACGACACTGATGTTCGAAGGTGTACCCACCTACCCCGACGCAGGTCGGTTCTGGGCCTGCTGCGAAAAGCACAAGGTGAACCAGTTCTACACCGCGCCGACCGCCATCCGCGCGCTGATGGGCAAAGGCACCGAGTTCGTCGAAAAGTACGACCTTTCCGACCTAAAGGTCCTTGGCACCGTGGGCGAGCCAATCAACCCCGAAGCCTGGAACTGGTACAATGACGTCATCGGCAAGGGCAACGTGCCCATAGTCGACACCTGGTGGCAGACCGAAACCGGCGGCCACCTGATGACGCCGCTGCCGGGCGCCATCCCGACCAAACCGGGGTCCTGCACCCTGCCCTTCTTCGGCGTCCAACCAGTCATCCTCGAGCCGCAATCGGGCGAAGAAATCCACGACACCGAAGCCGAAGGCGTTCTTTGCATGAAGGACAGCTGGCCCGCGCAGATGCGGACGGTCTGGGGCGATCACGAGCGGTTCGAGAAGACGTATTTCGCCGACTACAAGAACTACTACTTCACGGGCGACGGCTGCCGCCGCGATGCCGACGGCTACTACTGGATCACCGGCCGCGTCGATGACGTCATCAACGTCAGCGGTCACCGGATGGGCACGGCCGAGGTCGAAAGCGCCCTTGTCGCCCATGAAAAAGTCGCCGAAGCCGCCGTTGTGGGCTACCCGCACGAGATCAAGGGCCAGGGCATCTATGCCTATGTGACCCTGATGGGCGGTCAGCAACCATCAGAAGAGCTTCGGAAGGAACTCGAAACCTGGGTGCGCACGGAAATCGGCCCGATCGCCAAGCCCGACCTCATCCAATGGGCTCCGGGCCTGCCGAAGACGCGCTCCGGCAAGATCATGCGCCGGATTCTTCGGAAGATCGCCGAGAACGACTACGGGTCCCTGGGTGACACCTCGACGCTCGCCGAGCCCGAGGTGGTCGATGACCTGATCGAGAACCGGATGAACCGGGGCTAGAAAACAAAAGCGAAATCGCCAATCATGCGTTCAGAGTATTCTCTGGACGCATTTTTTATGTCTGACGAAACCCTTTGGAAGCGCCTGCAAAGCTGGGCGCAGAACAACAAGCTGATCGTGGCGTTTCTGGCTCTCAGCGCCGTGCTGATCCTTCTGGCCAACACAACGAAAGCCGTCGAAACGCTCTATAACGCCGCCATGCGGCTTGGCGGCGGGCCCGAGTTCGCCAACCGCCAGGAATGCCTCGAAGCGGCAAATGCCAACATGAGGAAAATTTCAGAATGTCACCGAGATTACCCCTGACTGTATGCCTTCTCCTTCTTGGAACCCAAGCGCACTCCGGCGGACACCTTGCGCTGAATTGTACAGGCCTCGACCCCGCTCAAGACGGAGATGCCGATACGGCCTTCCTCTGCCTCGAAGACTATCAACAGCGGCTGGAAGCGCTCGAAGGTCAGATCGCCAAGCTGATTGATGCAAACACCGGAGAGCCCTTTTCGCACGGCGACGACAAACACGAAGAAACCTACCTGAAGACCATACCCCCCAGTTCCGTGCCAACCGGCGCAATCATGGCCTTCGACCTTTCCGACGGGTGCCCCGACGGCTGGGCGCCCTTTGCCGAAAGCCAGGGGCGCACAATTGTTGGGGCATCGTTCGGGATGGACGACAACCTCTTTCGCGATGACGTGCTCACGCAAAGGAAGTACAGGGATCATGGGGGCGCCGAGGCTGTGGAACTGAAAGAAGCGCAAATGCCGTCGCACCGACACGGTTTGCCTGTCGTTTCCGGGGACGTCAGCTCTTACATGGACGCTGGTCTTGGAAATAATGTCGTCTACTTCGACTATTCGGCGCGCGACGATGTTTCTTGGCGCATTGACATGCAAAGAGCCTCCGAAGGTGTCGGACCGACCGGAAGCTCCCAACCCCACGAAAACATGCCGCCCTTCCTCGCACTCTATTTTTGCAAGAAGACCTGACGTCTTGTCCCTCGCCCGCTTTCACAAGGCACAGGCCCCGGTCTTCGACACCGCTTTGGCCGAACTGACTGCCGGAAAGAAACGCAGCCACTGGATGTGGTTTATTCTGCCGCAACTGGCGCGCCTCGGCACGTCCGCCATGGCAGAACGCTATGCGATCAAGGATTTGGCCGAAGCGCGCGCCTATCTCGCCGACCCAATCCTGGCAGACCGCCTGAACAAGTGCGTCGACGCCATTCTCCAGCACTCCGACAAAAGTGCCCATGACATTCTCGGTTCGCCAGATGACCTGAAATTCCGGTCTTGCCTCACACTTTTCGAGGCCGCCGCACCGGACGACCCGCTTTTCGAGAGAGCCCTCATAGAATTCTACGACGGCCAACGCGACCCAAATACCCTGTCGCTCCTCTCAACGTCGCGTTAACCCTAACGCCCATTAAGGTTAACGCCCGAGCAAACCACGAGACGCCACCAAACCGGAAGAAATTGCTTGCAGGCGCTCCGAAATCTCTGTCCCCAAGTTTGGAATCCTCAACAGTTCACCCTTCCTCAACCTTAACATCAGTTAAGGTTTACGGCTGCCATGCCGGCTTCACCCTGTCAAAAAATATTCGATCCCACCGCCACCCACATCCAGAAAACGTCAATCTTAATAGCCGCTTAACCAAAGATGCCTAGTCATCAAGGCGTTCTTGCTGCCCCAGGTTTGTTGCCCCGTGCTTACCCTTAGGCCCCCGCCACCCCTCGTTCTGCCCGCGTCGGCGCGATGCGACCAGGTCGCAGACCTGACGAACCGCGGCGATGCCCGCGCGCTCGACAAACTCGGGCTGGAAACCGCGCTTAGGAACCACGTTCTGCCCCTAGCGCCTGCCGGAGCGGTGACCCCTGTTGCGGTGGAATCCCGGGCGGACTTCCACAGACTTGAACCGCACTTGCGCGTGCGCCTCGGCCCGGTCGCCCCGCGTATCTACACACGACAGGTGATCGAGGCCGAGGTCCTGCGCATGCGCAATGCCCATCTGGTGCGCCGCGCCGAAGAGCGCGCCCCTTCTGCACAAAGCTGCCGGACCTGGTCTGGGGGGCGGCTGGCTCTCGGCAGCCTCGTCGCCTGTTGCGGCCTCGCGGCGCTCGCCACAGCCTTCCCCGGCGTTGCAATCTGGCTCGTGACCCTTTGGGCTGCCGTAACTCTGATGGGTGTCACCGGCTTGCGCGTGATCGCCGCAATCGCCCAAATTCGGTACCGTCACACCCGTGCGCGTATATGGCGCAGCACCCGCTCCGACGCCCGCCCGGATCACCGATTGCCAAAAATTTCGCTGCTGGTCCCGCTTTACAAAGAGCGCGATATTGCCGGGCCTTTGATCAAGCGCCTCTCACGCCTCGACTATCCCCACGAACGACTGGAAGTCTGCCTTATCCTTGAATGGGGCGATCGCGACACCGAAGCCGCCCTTCGCGCCGCAGACTTACCGGACTGGATGCGCATCGTCGAAGTGCCGGGGGGCCACCTGCGCACCAAACCGCGCGCCATGAACTACGCCTTGGATTTCCTGTCGGGCGAGATCATCGGCATATACGATGCCGAAGACGCGCCGGCCGCCGATCAGCTGCGCCTTGTGGCCACAGGCTTTGCCCGCGCACCCGCCAACGTCGCCTGCCTGCAAGGCGTACTCGATTTCTACAACTCCCAGACCAATTGGCTGACGCGCTGCTTCACGATCGACTATGCAGTCTGGTTTCGCCTGATTCTGCCTGGGCTCGAGAAATTGGGGATCGTCATTCCGCTGGGAGGCACAACAGTCTTCTTCCGCCGCTCGGCCCTTGAAACACTTGGGCGATGGGACGCCCACAACGTTACAGAAGACGCCGATCTGGGTCTCAGATTGGCGCGACATGGCTATCGCTGTGCCTTCATCCAAACGACTACCGAAGAAGAAGCGACGTCGACGATCCCGGCCTGGATCCGGCAACGCTCTCGATGGATCAAGGGCTATGCCATGACCTGGGCAGTCCACATGCGCGATCCGTTGCGGCTTCTGGGCGAATTGGGCCCGCTTCGGTTTCTCTGCGTGCAGATCCTTTTTCTGGGAACGCTCAGCCAGTTCGTCTTGGCCCCACTCCTCTGGTCCTTCTGGTTGATCCTTTTCGGTGTCGCTCACCCCTTCCCTGCCCACGCCCCGTGGGAGGCTGTGATTGGTCTGGGCGTCCTCTTTTTCATCAGCGAGATCGCGACACTCACGTTGGCGGCCCTTGCCGTTGCCACGCCGCGCCATCGGTGGCTGATCAAATGGGTGCCTCTCATGCACCTCTACTTTCCACTGGCGGCTGTTGCCTCGTGGAAAGGGTTTGCAGAACTGGTTGCGCGCCCATTCTTTTGGGACAAGACGGCGCACGGTCGGGACAAGGCGCAAAGCCCCCGCCTCAAACCTCCGTGGATGGCGGCGCCGGCATCCTAGCGCATGTGAAACGCTCTAGATCAGATCGGGTCGGTCGCCCTTGGCCGTTTCCTCTGCGTCCTGACGCAACCGCGCCTCGAAGGCCCGACTGATGTGCCCTTTCAGCCCCTCATAGGCCGCATCGCCATCGCCGCGTCGAATTGCGTCCACCACGGCGGCGTGTTCTTCCACGGCGACTTCGCTTCGGCCTTCAGCTGCAAGCGAGGTCGTCGCCATCAGCGCCATAGAGCGATAGACAAGGTCCAATTGCTGCACGAGGTACCGGTTGTGCGAGGCCAAATGCACCTGCCGATGAAACCGTCGGTTGGTCCGCGCGAGCGCCGCCGGGTCATTCACCAGCGCCCGATCCTCGTCCACCATTTCCTGAAGCAACCGAACCTCTTCTTCCGTCGCATGACGCGCGGCCAGACGCGCTGCCAGCGCCTCCAGTTCGGAGCGCACAACGTAAAGCTCGGCCATCTGGTTGTGATCGAGCGAAGCCACCACCAGCGACCGCCCGTCGCGCGCCAAGAGCGACTGCGTTTCCAGCCGCTGTAGCGCCTCCCGGATCGGGGTCCGCGACATCCCGAACCGCTCCGCCAGTTCACTTTCCACCAACCGGTCGCCCGGCTGGTAAGCACCGCTGTCAATTGCCCCCAAGATCAGTTGATAGGCGTCCTTTTGCCCCGCACGCGTTTCTGACATTGCTGCCCTCCCGTTTTGGAAACCTAGGCGGCCAAGCGCCCCGATTGCAACGGGATCTCATGTCGCGCAGCATTGAGCCGACCGGCAGATGGGCCTAAATACCGACCGTATGAAGCGCGCCTTTTCCCACGTCACGACCTGGATCTTCGATCTCGACAACACGCTTTACCCGCCCGAGGTACGGCTCTTCGACCAGATCGAGGTGCGGATGACGGCGTGGGTCATGCAGGCGCTGTCGGTCGATCGTGACCGCGCCGACCACCTCCGCAAGCACTATTGGCGGACCTATGGTACAACGCTCGCCGGATTGATGCGGGAACACGATGTCGATCCGGGGCCCTATCTGACGGACGTGCATGACATCTCTTTCGACGCGCTTGAACCCGACGCGGACCTTGCCGACGCCATCCGTGCGCTTCCCGGACGCCGCATCGTCTATACAAACGGCACGGCGGTTTACGCGGAACGCGTGACGTCCGCTCGCGGCCTCACCAATCTTTTCGATGCGATCTACGGCGTGGAAGAGGCGAAATTCCACCCGAAGCCCGAGGCCCGCGCCTTTCAGAGCATCGTGGACCTGGACGGCCTGCAACCCGGGGCCGCTGCCATGTTCGAAGACGACACGCGCAATCTCGAAGCGCCCTTTGCCATGGGCATGCGCACGGTCCACGTGGCTCCCGAGCCGCAGGACCACCCGCATATCCATCACCACACCGACGATCTGGCGACCTTCCTAGACAAGCTCATCTGAGACATTGCGCCGCTTTTCGTTCCGCGCTCGGTGGCCTATCTCTGGCCCATGACACGTAAGACTGCGGATGTGTTCCTTTCAGGTGGCGGGATTGCTGGTCTGACAGCCGGGATCACGCTTGCGCGCCTCGGCCTGAAGGTGGTGTTGGCCGATCCGACGCCGCCCGCAAGGGAGGCGACTGACGACAGTGCCGACTTGCGCTCCACCGCGTTTCTGAAGCCCGCCCGCACGCTTCTGGAAGACGCGGGGATATGGGGCGAACTGGCCGCGCATGCCACACCGCTCGAAGAGTTGCGTGTGGCCGACCTGGCCGGTGATCCTCCGACAATCCAGACCGAACGCACCTTTACCTCTCGCGATCTCGGAGAGGATGCGTTTGGCTGGAACCTGCCCAACTGGCAGACCCGCAAGGTCCTGACAGAGGCTGCGGGTCGAACACCCAACCTCGACCTTCGCCTTGGCACGGGGTTCCAGCGCTTGTTCACGCGGGAAAGCGAAGCCCGCATCACCCTCAGCGATGGCACGCGGGTAACCGCGGCGCTCGCCATCGCCGCAGACGGCCGGTCCTCTCCGCTCCGCGAAGCGGCTGGCATCGACGTCCATACCGACCGATACGGACAAAAGGCGCTGGCCTTTGCGGTCTCGCACGACGTGCCGCACAAGAACATCTCGACCGAGCTCTATCACCGGGGCGGTGCCTTCGTGCTGGTTCCCCTACCGGATCATCAGGGGCGTCCAGCATCTGCCGTCGTGTGGATGGAAGACGGCCCGGAAGCGCTCCGCCTCAGCCAGCTGGACGATACTGGCTTCGGCGCGGCCGCGACAGCGCGTTCGGCCACTGTCCTCGGGCCGCTCACGCCCATCACGCCAAGGCGCCTCTGGCCGGTGGTGACGCAACGCGCCACCCATTTGACGGCGGAGCGCGTGGCGCTTATCGCGGAAGCGGCACATGTCCTGCCACCGATTGGCGCGCAAGGGCTGAACACCTCGCTTTGGGACGTGACCGCACTGGCCGAAATCGTCAAAAGCGACCGCTTCGAACTGGGAAGTGCAGCCTTTCTGAACGCTTACGCAAAGCGGCGCGAGACCGATATCCGGGCGCGTGCCAAGGTCATCGACCTATATAACCGGCTCTGCCGCAGCGACGCGCCACCCATTCAATCGCTCCGCCGCGCAGGCTTGAAGATGGTGCACGACACCGTGCCACTCCGCCGTGCGATCATGCGCGCGGGTATGGGGCAATAGCGTGTCACTCCGCGCCAATTCCGCGGGACGCGTCCGTTTCAGTCATTGGCCCAAGAAATACCTCGGGAGTGAATTGCCCGTCAGGGTAAGAGCGGGCAGCGCCCTTTTTCCTGGCGCGGCGAGAAAGGTGGCGCAACCTTGTGCGAAGCTTGGCCTGTCGTCTGTTCCGCCGAAGGTCCCAACCTATGCGGCAATCCGGTCCAGTACGGCCTCAAGCCGCGCGACGCTTGCATCCACGTCCCTGAGCTTATCCAGACCGAAAAGACCCAGGCGGAAACTCTTGTACCCGTCGCCCTCCCCGATCATCAGCGGCACGCCAGCGGCCACCTGCATGCCCTCTGCAGCAAAGGGTCGGCCCGCCTGAAGCTCGGGATCATCCGTGAACAGCACCACCACGCCCGGTGCTTCGAAGCCTTCCGCCGCGACCGAACGAAACCCACGAGCCGCCAAGGCCGCGCGCACCTTCCGCCCCTGATCCCATTGCGCCTCTTTCATCGTCTCGAAGCCAAGCGCCTCAGTCTCGGCCATCGCATCGCGGAAGCCGCGTAATGCATCCGTTGGCATGGTCGCGTGATAAGCATGCCCGCCGTTCTCATAGGCCTCCATGATCGACAGCCACTTCCCCAGATCGATCGCGAAACTCGAGGACTGCCGTGCCTTGGCCACGGCGACGGCACGTTCCGACAGCATGACCAACCCGGCGGATGGCGAGGCTGACCAGCCCTTCTGCGGCGCCGAAATCAGCACGTCCACCCCAAGCGCTTTCATGTCTGCCCAGATGCATCCAGACGCGATGCAATCCAGAACGAACAGCCCGCCTTCCGCATGCACCGCCTCTGCCACCGTCCGGATGTACTCATCCGGCAGGATCATGCCCGAGGACGTCTCGACATGGGGCGCGAAGACTACCGCCGGCTTCACCTCACCAATGCGCGCTACGACCTCGTCCACCGGCATCGGTGCAAAAGGCGCATCCACTTCGTTGCCGACCCGGCGCGCCATCATAACGTGCTCATCCGCCGGCAGTTTCGCGGCCTCGAAGATCTGGCTCCAGCGATAGGAAAAATACCCGTTCCGGATGACCATCACGGTTTCGTCTTCCGCGAATTGCCGCGCCACGGCCTCCATGGCATAGGTCCCGCCGCCCGGCACAAGGGCCACGGCATCCGCATTATAGACCTTGCGCAGCATCGTACTGATATCGCGCATCACACCCTGAAAGGCCGCACTCATGTGGTTCAGCGACCGATCGGTGAAAACAACCGAAAACTCCAGCAACCCGTCTGGGTCGATATCGTCACGCAAAGCGGGCATCTCGCGCCTCCTTCAAACTCATGATCTGGTTAGCCGGAGCGCCGCTTTGATGCAATCGGACAGAGCACCAATGAATGCAGAATCCCTCGGCCATTGCATCCCCGCCCATTTTCGCTAGAAGCGCGTGAAGTCTAAGACAAAGCGAGACCCGGAGGGACGGAGAGATGCGCGTTTACTATGACCGCGATTGCGACATTAACCTGATCAAGGACAAGAAAGTGGCCATTCTGG
>JASJDQ010000067.1 GCA_030065075.1 Paracoccaceae bacterium
CACCCCCCTCGCGCTCCCCCAGGATACTTCCGGGTCGATGGAGACGCGGGTGTGTGAATCATAACGAAGGTTGAAGCTCACCGATGGTCGCTAGACACCTTCCGCCTGAGGACGGGGCCAGCGCATGAACCCTCACAAAAGCGTCTGTTTCTGGATCAGCGACGGAGCGGTCAAATCGGTGGCCGCCAGGACTTCGGCGATGCGCGCACCTGTGTTCCCCTTGCCGTAGGGGTTCGGAGCCGTCGCCAGCATGTCCTTGAACGCCGTGTCGAAGAGACAAGTGTCGATGGCCGCTTTGATTTTGTCGGTCTGGCAAGGCACGTGGAGGACGTTCTCGCCCCGAAGGCGACCGGTCTGGCGGGGGCCGATGTCGACGGTCGGGCAGTGGAAGGCAGGTGTTTCTTTCAGACCGGAGGACGAGTTGCCGACGCAGGCCCCCTGCCCCTGGCCGCAGACGTTCAGGACGCCATGATAGAGGTGGCGTCCGAGCGTCTTTCGAAGGACCGTGCCGGCGCGGTCTTTCGCGAAGGCCTCGAGTGCCGCGATGATTGCGTCGGACCCGATATCACCGTTGGGGTGGGTCAGGATGATCTGTACATTCTCGGCAAGTTGATGCAGAGCCGCCATGCAGGCCTTGATCTCGACGCCGGCGGCTTCGGGCGCGGTGCTGATCGGGTGTTGGGTGAAGAGAACGAGCGGTTTCTGAGGATCGATGCCGAGTTTGTCTGCCACCTCTTCCGGGCGCGCGTAATCGCCTGCTTCGATCAGGTCGATGGGCGGAAAGCCGGTGGTGGTGATCCGCCAGGGCTCTTCGCCCATGGCACGGAGGCGCCCGGCTGCAGCCTCGTTTGTCGGGAAATGCAGATGCGCCAGTTTCGACATGGCGTGGCGCACCACATCATCGAGCGTGCCGCCCTGGGTCAGGTCGCCGCCCTCGATGTGAGCTGTTGCGAGGCTTTGTTGGGTGGCCGCGATCATGGCCGCGAAGGCTTCGAAGCGGTCGCCGTAGATCACGACCGCTTCCAGATCGAGGTCGCGAAAGACCTTGGTGAGGCCGACGACCCCCTCGCCGATGGCGAGCGGCGTCGAGGCCGGTGTTTCGTCGGCGCGCGAGATCGGCACATGGGCCGCGATCGAAAACTCTGGGTTACCGGGATCGGGGTCGCCGGAGATGACTTGAAGCGACAGGGCGTCATGCGCGTCGATGGCGCGCATGACGGGGACCAGAAGCCCGTATTCCGAGCGGCTGCCTGTGAAAACGCCGATGCGTTTCGTCACGCGGCGGGCCCGGAAAACGGGTCATTTTCCGACGCACTTTCTGTGTCAGAAAATGCGTCCCTCACACCCGACCTTTCCAAGGCACCAGCCACTTTTCGCCCGCCCGCATCAGCACGTCGATGCCGAAGCCGATGATGCCGATGAGGATGATGCCCATCAGCACGATGTCGGTGTCTTGGAACTTCGACGCCGCCACGATCATCTTGCCGACGCCCTTTTCGGCGGCGACCAGTTCGGCGGCGACCACTGTGCCCCAGCAGACGCCCATGGCGACGCGGGCGCCGGTGAAGATCTCCGGCAGGCTGTTCGGCACGATGACGTGGCGCATGATCTGGCCCTTGGACGCGCCGAGCGAATAAGCCGCGTGCACCTTCGAGATCGCGACGCCGGAGACACCCGAGCGCGCCGCGATGGCCATGATCCAGAGGGCTGCGAGAAACAAGAGGATGATCTTGCCCTGTTCGCCGATGCCCGCCCAGATGATCACCAGTGGAATCAAAGCGAGGGGCGGAACCGGGCGCATGAATTCGACGATGGGGTCGAACCAGCCGCGGAACCAATTGGACAGGCCCATCGCATAGCCGAGCGGGATGCCCACGGCGGCGCCCAGGATGAAACCCACGATAACGCGGAAGAGCGAGTAGCTGAGATGCTCGGCCAGCGTGACGTTCTGATAGCCGTCCCGGCTGACCGAAATCAGGCGCGACCAGACACTGTCGGGGGCCGGCAGCCAGATGTTTTCCATCTGCCAGCCCTTGCCGGGTTCGATGTTCAGTGTGCCCTTGTCGGTGAGAGCCACGCGCGCAAAGCCGGTGTCGACATCCGCATCGCGACTTATGGCACGCCCATCGATGGCCACGATACGGGCGTTGTTGTCCTTGCGGTTGACCTCGTCGTTCCGGTCCCAGGTCAGGAGCTTCGAGCGATAGGCCTGCACGACTAGCACGTCGTCTTTTGCCGGCCCGTCACCGGGTGCAATTTCTGGTGTTTCGGGGACCGCACCCGCCTCGTGCACAACGACCGTCACGGTCGCGTCATCGCGCGTGCCGTCATCGGCCTCGACCGTATAGGTGAAGGACTCCTGCCCAAGGAATGGACCTGGTGCGTGGAACAAGGACGGCAGCCAGTTGGTGCCTGTGAAAGCGCCCCAGATGACGAATATCAGGACGACCGAAATGATCGAGGCCGCCTTGTCCGAGACGACCGCGCTTTCGTCGCCGAAGGTGACGGTCTTGAGCGAGGTGTAGTCATGCGTCGGCTGCATGCGCTGCCGGACCACGCGGACGATCACCATGAACAAGAGGATGATCGCGAGGTAGCCGATGATTGCGGGCATTGCTCCAAGGATGCCAAGGAGCAGCGTGAAGAGTTCAGCCGTCAGGTCTGCGAGGATTTGTCCCATGTCAGGCGGTCTCCTCGGTGCGGCCCATGATTTCTTCTTCCATATCCCAGATCATGCCGAGGATTTCCTCGCGGCGTTCATTGAATTCGGGATGCTTTTTGACCTCGCGCAAGTCCTGGTTCACGCCGAGGTCGGCGAAGGGCAAGCGATATTCCTTGTGGATGCGCCCGGGGCGCGGGGCCATGACCAGAAGCCGTTCGCCCAGAAGCAGTGCCTCTTCGACCGAGTGGGTGATGAGGATGATGGTCTTGCCGGTTTCCTTCCAGAGCTTCAGCACGAGGCCCTGCATTTTCTCCCGGGTGAGCGCATCGAGCGCGCCCAAAGGTTCGTCCATCAGGATGACGTCCGGCTCGTTGGCCAGGCAGCGGGCCAGTGCCACGCGCTGTTGCATGCCGCCCGAAAGTTCGTAGACCATCTTTTCCTTGAAATCCTGCAAACCCACAACGTCCAGCAGGTGGTCGACATTGCCCGCCCACTCGCCACGGTTTTTACCCGCCATCCGGGGACCGAAGCTGACGTTGTCGCGGACGCTCATCCATTCGAAGAGCGCGCCTTGCTGAAAGACCATGCCGCGTTCGGCATCGGGGCCGGTGACCCGGTGCCCGTTCAGGATGATCTTGCCTTCCGTCGGGGCCAGAAAGCCCGCAACGATGTTGAGAAGCGTGGTCTTGCCGCAGCCCGAGGGGCCGAGCACACTCATCAGCTCGCCCTGCTTGATGTCGAGCGTGACGTTTTGCAGCGCCTGGACATGACCGCCGTTCGGCAGATCGAAGCGCATGGATATATCCTGGATTTCAAGACCCGACATTTGCCACCCCGCGTCGGTCAGAGGATGGCCCGCGCGGACGTTCCCGCGCAGGCCGGTTGGTATTTACATGCCCTTGGCAGCTTCCAGCGGACCGGTGTTCACGGCACCGGCATAGCTGTCGAGTGCCGAGGGGATCGAGCCCGCTTCGACGAAGACATTGGCGACACCGCCCATGAAGGATTGAGCGCCACCACCCAGCCACTTGTCATTGAGCTGTTCGTCGACCGACGGGAAGATGAAAGTGTCGATCGTGGCAGCCGTGTCTTCCACCGACATACCCGCGTCCTGAGCGATCACCGGCAGCATCTTGTCGCGATTGGCCGGATCGGCCCACATGGCGTTAGCGTCTGCCGTCACCTTGAGGAACTTTGCCAACATCTCGCTTTCTTCGGCCACGAACGACGCAGGCGCCGAGGTCACGTCGAAGACGAGAATGCCAAGCTCTTCCTTCTCTGCACCCGTCAGAAGCACGTTGCCGTGTTCCTTCATACGACGAAGTGCGCCGCCCCAGCCACAGGCCATATCGAGCGAGCCCTGTGCCAGCGCAGCGGCGCTTTCGGCAGGCGCCATGTCGACGATTTCCATCGAAGTAATGTCGACACCGAAGTGGTTCATCTGGGTCAGGAAGCCGTAGTGTGCGGCGGTGCCAAGCGGCACAGCGACTTTCTTGCCTGCGAGTTCGCCAGCCGAATCCTTGTCGATCTCAAGTGCCGAGGCGACGACGCAGTTGTCGTTCTCCGAATAGCTGACAGCCACATCGACGATCTGGATGTCCTGGCCTGCCGAAGCGGCGACCACGAAGGGCGGCACGCCCTGGCTGACGCTTATCTGAACGTCGCCCGAGGCCATGGCAGCGGACATCGCGGTGCCTGTGTCGAAGCTGACCCAGTTGATCGGCACGCCCATGGCTTCTTCGTACATGCCTTCGACTTTTGCGAACTGGAACGGCATCGGCCATTCAAGGAAGTAGGCGACTGTGATGCCGTGACCCTCGGCCTGCGCCGCGGACATGGCTGCGACAGAAACCGATGCGCCAAGCGCCATCGCTGTCAGAGTGCGTTTCATCATGGAAGTTTCCTCCTGTGTCGTGCCGGTTCTTTTCGTTTCATTGGCGACGCGGGTTCCGGCCGACCCGATTGCGTCCACATGTCTGAGCTTGCGGGAGTTTTCCCGCCCGAAACGAACAGAATGTGTTTCGGCGCGCGCGTCAACTCTATTGCATAGGCACTTTTCGATTATTGCCAGTCGGTGGGCTCAGATAAGACCAGAATGCCGTGTGAGAAAGCAGGTGCCGAGCCCCGTCAACGGCGCGCGCCTTGCGCGCACGGTATGCCTGATTGGGGCTCTGCCCCAAACCCTGGGATATTTTTTGGGTCGATGGAGGTTGTGGGGAAAGCTTGTGAACGATCGTTCACCATGATACTTCTGCCCTGACAATGACGTGGAGCAGAACTTGGGCCGATTGACCTCTGCCATTTCACCACAATCCGAGGGCTTTCAGGCGAACAGGGCAGCACATGCCGCGCTGTGGTCAGAGATAGAGGCGGCGTGGCGTATCGCCAAGGCGGGCGGGTCCGAGGCGGCACGCGAACGTCATGTCGCGCGTGGCAAGCTGTTGCCTCGGGACCGTGTTATGGGGCTTCTGGACCCCGGCGCGCCATTTCTTGAGATCGGTGCCTTTGCGGCACATGGCCTTTACGATGGTGCCTCCCCAGCAGCGGGCATGATCGCCGGGGTCGGTCGGGTTTCAGGCCAGGAGGTCATGGTGGTCTGCAACGACGCCACCGTGAAGGGCGGCACGTATTATCCGATGAGCGTGAAGAAGCATTTGCGGGCGCAGGAGATTGCCGAGGCCAACCGCTTGCCTTGTGTATATCTTGTGGATTCGGGGGGCGCGAACCTGCCCAATCAGGACGAGGTTTTCCCGGACCGCGACCATTTCGGGCGCATCTTTTTCAATCAGGCGCAGATGAGCGCGAAGGGCATCCCTCAGATCGCAGTGGTGATGGGGTCCTGTACCGCGGGCGGCGCCTATGTGCCGGCGATGTCGGATGTGACGATCATCGTGAAGGACCAGGGCACAATCTTTCTTGCGGGGCCGCCGCTGGTGAAGGCCGCCACCGGGGAAGAAGTCAGCGCCGAGGACCTGGGGGGCGGCGATGTGCATACGCGGCTCTCGGGCGTGGCGGATTACATGGCCGAGGATGATGCCCATGCGCTGGCGCTGGCGCGGCAGGCGGTGGCGAGTTTGAACCGAGAAAAGCCCGAAACAGTGACGATTGAGCCCGTTGAGGCCCCGCTTTATGACCCGGAAGAAATCACCGGCGTCGTTCCCGCCGATTTGCGCACGCCTTACGACATTCGCGAGGTCATCGCGCGGCTGGTGGACGGTTCGCGGTTCGATGAATTCAAGGCGCGCTATGGCGAGACGCTGGTGACCGGTTTTGCGCACATATGGAGCATGCCCGTCGGGATCATTGCGAACAACGGGGTGCTCTTTTCCGAGAGTGCCTTGAAGGGCGCGCATTTCGTCGAGCTTTGTTCGCAACGAAAAATCCCACTGGTGTTCCTGCAGAACATCACCGGGTTCATGGTGGGCCGCGACTATGAGGCGGGCGGCATCGCGAAGGACGGCGCGAAGCTGGTCACCGCCGTTGCGACCAGTGCCGTGCCGAAGGTGACGGTGCTGGTGGGCGGTTCTTTCGGGGCCGGGAACTATGGCATGTGCGGACGGGCCTATGATCCGCGCTTCCTCTGGACCTGGCCGAACAGCCGGATCAGTGTGATGGGCGGTGAACAGGCTGCCGGTGTGCTTGCCACCGTGAAGCGCGATGCGATCGAGCGGAAGGGCGGCACTTGGTCAGCGGAAGAGGAAACGGCCTTCAAGCAGCCCACCATCGACATGTTCGAGGAACAGTCGCACCCGCTTTATGCCAGTGCGCGGCTCTGGGACGATGGGATCATCCCGCCCTCGAAGACCCGGGACGTGCTTGGACTGTCGCTGGCAGCCGCGCTCAATGCACCGATTGAGGAGACACGCTTCGGCGTGTTCCGGATGTAATGGGGTGCTGGGCGAACCGCTGCAAGGGGCTTGTGGGATGAGCGAGTTTCGGAAACTGCTCATCGCCAACCGCGGCGAGATCGCCTGCCGTGTAATCGCGACAGCACGATCGATGGGACTGCGGACGGTCGCGGTCTATTCGGATGCAGACGCAGGCGCGTTGCATGTCGAAATGGCGGATGCGGCCGTGCGGATCGGGCCTCCGCCGGTGTCTGAAAGCTACCTCGATGCGGAAGCAATTCTTGCGGCTGCGCAGGCGACGGGGGCGGAGGCCATTCACCCAGGCTATGGCTTCCTTTCGGAGAACCCCGAGTTCGCCGAGAAGGTGGCGGAAGCGGGCCTGATCTTTGTCGGACCGCCCGCTGACGCGATCCGAAAAATGGGATTAAAAGACGCCGCCAAGTCATTGATGTCTCAGTCGGGCGTACCAGTGGTCCCCGGCTACCACGGGGCCGAACAGAATGTGGATTTCCTGACCTCGGAAGCCGGGAAGATCGGCTTCCCGGTTCTGATAAAAGCGCGCGCGGGCGGGGGCGGCAAGGGCATGCGACTGGTCGAGAGCGCCAGCGATTTCGGCGACGCGCTGGCGGCGGCGCAGCGGGAAGGCCAAGCCTCTTTCGGGGATGCGGGCGTGCTTGTGGAGAAGTTCATCGAGACACCGCGGCACATCGAGATCCAGGTGATGGCGGACGGCCACGGCAATGTCGTACATCTGTTCGAGCGTGACTGTTCGTTGCAACGCCGCCATCAGAAAGTGATCGAGGAAGCCCCTGCCCCCGGCATGACAGCAGACGTTCGCGCGGCCATGGGCAAGGCCGCTTGCGATGCGGCCCGCGCTATTGGCTATGTCGGTGCCGGAACGGTCGAGTTCATCGCGGACGGGCGCGGCGCGCTTCGCCCCGATGGGTTCTGGTTCATGGAGATGAACACCCGTCTGCAGGTCGAGCATCCAGTGACGGAAGCGATCACAGGGCTCGATCTGGTGGCGCTCCAGTTGCAGGTTGCGAGCGGGGCCGCCCTGCCCTTCGGCCAAGACGATCTGACCATCGACGGCCATGCCTTCGAGGCGCGGCTTTATGCCGAGGATGCCGCCGCTGGCTTTCTGCCCGCGACTGGAACACTGACCCATCTGGCGTTCCCCGATGGCGCCGCATTTGAACGAGGCGACGTTCGGATCGACGCGGGCGTGCGGGCTGGCGATGCCATCACGCCTTACTACGATCCGATGATTGCGAAGGTGATTACCCATGGGCGCGACCGCGCCGAGGCGTTGGCGCGGCTCCATCGGGCGCTTTCTGCCACCGAAGTGGCCGGAACCTTCACTAACCTTGGGTTTTTGGCGCGCTTGGCGGATCATGAGCAGGTGCGCAAGGGGGCTTTGGACACCGGTTTGATTGAGTGCGAGCAGGCGGTTTTGACGGCGACGGACGCCGATGCTTCTGACCTCGCCTTTCATGTTGCCGTGCTGATCGCACTGGACGTGCCGAGGCGCGTAGAAACGGGTGACCCTTGGGTGGACCTTGCAGGATGGCAGGCCTGGGACGATAGCACTTGCACGATTCGCTTGGGCATTGACGCAGAAACCCGCGAGACCGCAGTCACCGTTCGCAAGGACGGTCTGTTTGAGATTGATGGGGTGAACCTGCGTGCCGCATGGGGCGAGCGCGGACTGCGGGTAACGGCGAAGGAGTTCACGCAGGAGGTCCCAGTTCACAGCGATGCCGCGGCGATCACCGTGTTCATCGACGGCGAAACTTTTGCCTTTCAACGGATCGACCCGCTGGCACAAGCGAGCGCCGACCACGAGGGCGGAGACCATGTTCTGGCGCCGATGCCCGGGCTGGTGACCCGGGTCGATGTCTCGGCCGGCGACGCCGTTGCCAAGGGCGACACGCTGCTGATCCTAGAAGCGATGAAGATGGAGCACACGTTGAGCGCCCCGCGGAACGGAATGGTGGCAGAGGTTCTGGCGAGTTCTGGTGCTCAGGTGGCGAGCGGTGCGCTGATGGTCCGGCTTGAAGGTGACCACGATGACTGACCGCGTCGAAATCGTCGAAATGGCACCGCGCGACGGGTTGCAGAACGAAAAGTCGCTGGTGGCGACTGCGGATAAGGTGGCCTTGGTCGACAGGCTCAGCGACTGCGGTTTCAGGCGGATCGAGGTCACGAGCTTCGTGTCCCCCAAGTGGGTGCCGCAACTGGCCGATGCGGCCGAGGTCATGTGCGCAATCAATCGGAAGGGCAACGTGAAGTACGGCGTTTTAACGCCGAATATCAAAGGCTTCACAAACGCTCTTCAAGTGAACCCAGACTGGGTCGCGATCTTTGCCTCTGCATCGGAAGGGTTCAGCAAGGCCAATCTGAACTGCTCGATTGCCGAGAGCCTCGAGCGGTTTCGCCCCGTGGCAGCGGCGGCCAACAAGGCCGGGTTGCCGGTGCGCGGTTACGTCAGTTGCGTGACGGATTGTCCTTATGATGGCCCCGTGGCGCCAGAGGATGTCGCCCGCGTGACGCGCGCGCTTTTCGAGATGGGATGTTTCGAGGTCGGGCTTGGCGACACCATCGGCGCAGGCACGCCCGAGACGGTGGGGGCCATGCTGGACGCTGTGCTGGACGTCGTCACGCCTGACCGGCTCGCAGGGCACTTTCACGACACGGGCAACCGTGCGCTCGACAATATCGAACTCTGCTTGAACCGGGGGCTGCGTGTTTTCGATGCCTCGGTGGGCGGTCTTGGCGGTTGTCCTTACGCGCCGGGTGCCAAGGGGAATGTCGCGACCGAGGCTGTTCTGGCGCGCGTCGAGGCGCTTGGGTTCCAGACCGGGTTGAACGCCGAGGCCGTCGCGGCCGCGGGCGTGTACGCAAGGAGCCTCAGGACATGAGCTATCGCGATATCCAGGTCGATATCCGGGGCGACGGCGTTGCGCATCTGTCGCTGAACCGTCCCGCCAAGCGGAACGCGATGAATGCCGCGATGCTGGAAGAGCTGCATGCCTTTGCCGAGGACAAGGCGACGCTGGGCGGGCTTCGTGCGGTGGTGCTTACGGGCACGGGCGATGTCTTTTGTGCCGGTGGCGATCTGGATTGGATGCGCGCGCAGGTGAACGCGGATCGCGCCACGCGGATGGCCGAGGCGCGGAAGCTGGCCCATGCGTTGCGCGCACTGAACGAGATTCCGGTCCCTCTGATCGGGCGCATCCATGGCGCGGCTTTCGGGGGTGGCGTGGGGCTGGCGTGCATCTGCGATGTGGCCATAGCGACCGAAGATGCGCGCTTTGGCTTGACGGAAACAGGGCTGGGACTGATCCCCGCGACCATAGGGCCTTACGTCATCGCGCGCCTTGGCGAAGGGCCCGCACGCCGGGTCTTCATGTCGTCGCGCCGCTTCGGAGCCGCCGAAGCCGTCGCGTTGGGGATCGTCGCGAAGGCGGTGCCGTCAGACGCTCTGGATGCGACGGTCGAAGCCGAGGTGACACCATACCTTTCAGCCGCGCCGGGGGCCGTGGGTCGTGCCAAGGCGCTGGCCCGATGGCTGGGACCGAGGATCGACGACGATGTTATCGAAGAGACCATCACGCGGCTGGCCGACACTTGGGAAACCGACGAGGCGCGCGCGGGGCTGGAAGCGTTTCTTGAGAAGCGCCCTGCCCCTTGGGTCAAGAGCTAAGCCACCGAGTTTGCACATTTTTTCGGCATAGGCTTCAAAATAGGCGGCTTGCGTTACGATTTGCATTCATTTCTCGCACCGCTAGGCTAAGCTTCGGTAGAGGGGACGAATGTCAGACGGATCGGATTTCTTCGACGAACTTTCGGGCCACGGGACAGGGCCGAGGGCGCCTTACCGCGCCTATGCCAGTTGGTTCGACGGCGAAGACTTGAAGGGATTACGGAAGAAATCCAGCGAAGCCGAGCATTTCTTTCGCCGGACGGGCATCACCTTCAATGTCTATGGACAGGCGGAAGCGGACGAGCGGCTGATCCCCTTCGACATCGTGCCGCGCATCCTCTCGGCCAAGGAGTGGGCGCGGCTCACGAAAGGCATCGAGCAGCGCGTTCGGGCCATAAACGCCTTCCTGCATGACATCTATCACCGGCAAGAGATCCTGCGCGCGGGGCGCATCCCGGTCGATTTGATTGCCAGGAACGAAGCTTTTCTGCCCCAAATGATCGGCGTTTCGCCGCCCGGTGGCATTTACACCCATATCGTGGGCATCGACCTGGTGCGGACGGGCGAGAACGACTTTTTCGTTCTCGAAGACAATGCCCGCACGCCATCCGGCGTGTCCTACATGCTCGAAAACCGGGAAACGATGCTGCAGATGTTCCCGGAACTCTTCTCGAAGGTGAAAGTCCGCCCCGTTTCAAATTATCCGGCGATGCTGCACCGCTCGCTTGGGGCCTGCATGCCGGTGAACGCAAGCCGGGATGAAACCGTGGCGGTGCTGACGCCGGGCATACACAACTCGGCCTATTTCGAGCACGCCTTTCTGGCCGACAACATGGGCGTCGAATTGGTCGAGGGCAGCGACTTGCGCGTGAAGGGCGGCAAGATCTGCATGCGTACGACGCAAGGCTACCGCCCGGTCGATGTGATCTATCGGCGTGTTGATGATGAATTTCTGGATCCCATGAACTTCAATCCCGACAGCTTGCTGGGCGTCCCCGGCATCTTCGATGTCTACCGGGCGGGCGGGATCACGATCGCCAATGCACCGGGCACCGGCATTGCGGATGACAAGGCGATCTACAGCTATATGCCGGACATCGTCGAGTTCTACACCGGCGAAAAGGCGATCCTCCAGAACGTGCCAACGTGGCGCTGCTCGGACCCCGATGCGCTGGCCCATGTGCTGGATAATCTGAGCGAGCTTGTCGTCAAAGAAGTCCACGGCTCGGGCGGCTACGGCATGCTTGTCGGGCCGGCAGCGTCAAAGAAGGAACTGGCCGCCTTTCGCGCCAAATTAGAGACGAAACCGGGGAATTACATCGCCCAGCCGACGCTGGCGCTGTCAACCGTGCCGATCCTGACCAAGGCCGGGTTGGCACCCAGGCACGTGGACTTGCGGCCTTTCGCGCTTTTCTCGCCCCGAGGGGTCGAGATCACGCCGGGCGGATTGACGCGCGTTGCGTTGAAGAAAGGATCGCTGGTTGTGAACTCCTCTCAGGGCGGCGGGACCAAGGACACCTGGGTTCTGGAGGATGACGACTGATGCTGGGCAAGACGGCAGGGGGTCTTTTCTGGATGTTCCGCTATCTGGAGCGGAGCGAAAATACCGCGCGCCTGATCGAAGCCGGGTTTCGGATTGCCCTCACCCGCCCCGGCGGCGGTGAATGGCAAAGCGTTTTGCAGACGGCGGCGGCGCGAAGCGCTTATGAGGCCAAGTACGAGCAGGTCGACGCGGCGCAGGTTGTGGACTTCCTGTTGCGCGACAAGGACAACCCGTCGTCGGTCCTGAGTTCGATCGCAACGGCACGCCAAAACGCCCGCCTCGTCCGCACGGCCCTGACCCGCGAGGTCTGGGAGGCGGTCAACGACACCTACATGCTGCTGAAGACCCGGCTGGCGCGGCCCGTGCCCGACCGGGACTTGCCCGAGGTGCTGGCACTGATCCGCCAGCAGTCGGCGTTGGTGCGCGGCACGCTTCACGGCTCCATGCTGAGGAATGACGTTTTTGATTTCTCCCGCCTTGGGACGTTTCTGGAGCGCGCGGACAACACGGCACGAATCCTCGACGTGAAATACTACGTGCTTCTGCCCAGCGTCACCCAGGTCGGCTCATCGCTCGACAACGTGCAATGGGAAACCATCCTGCGGTCCGTCGCCGGCATGCGGTCCTACAACTGGCTGCACAAGGGTCAGATCACGCCGATGGGCATTGCCGATTTCCTTATCTTCGATCCGCGCATGCCACGCAGCCTGAAGTTCGCCATGAGCAAGATTCGCACAAACCTGGATATGCTCGAACGCGAATACGCCGACCGGCATGCCTGTCACGAGACCGCAGAACGGCTGGATCGGCAGTTGCAGACCGGAACGGTCGAAGCTGTGTTCGAGGATGGTCTTCACGAGTTCCTGACCTCGTTCCTGAGCGAGACCGCGCAGCTTGGCAGCGAGATTGAAGCCAATTACAGGTTCCACGGATAACGCCATGCGACTGACCATCTCCCATGACACCCTCTACCGCTTTGACGCCCCGGTTGCCTATGGGTTGCAGCAATTGCGGCTGACGCCCAAAAGCCGGCCCGAGCAGGAAGTCATAGACTGGCGCATGGACATAACCGGCGGACGGATCGAAACCGAGTTTACCGACGAGCATTCGAACACGGTCAATCTGCTGTCCTTCGACCCGGACGCCATGGAAATCGCGGTACATTGCGAAGGAGCCGTGGAAACCGCTGATCTGAACGGGGTGGTTGGCAAGCAGAAGGGGTTCGTGCCGCTTTGGCTCTTCAAACGATCAACGGAGTTGACGAGGGCCGGACCGCATGTGCGAGGTCTGGCAAAGGGATTGCGCGATGCCTACGATGATGACTTGACGCTTCTGCATGCCCTGTCGGCTCGCATTCTGGACGCCGTCGCTTACGAAGTTGGCAAGACACATGCCGCGACCACGGCGGATGCCGCCATCGAAGCCGGGCACGGCGTCTGTCAGGATCACGCGCATATCTTTGTGGCCGCCGCACGCGCCATGGACTATCCGGCGCGCTATGTCTCGGGCTACCTTATGATGAATGACCGCGTGTCCCAGGACGCAAGCCACGCCTGGGCAGAGGCCCATATCGACGGCTTGGGTTGGGTCGGCTTCGATGTCTCGAACGGGATATCGCCCGATGCGCGCTATGTGCGGGTGGCGACCGGGCTGGACTATCGCGATGCGGCCCCCGTATCGGGCCTGCGATTTGGCGCGGGCACCGAGACGATGGATGTGGCGATTAACGTGCAGCAGCAGTAAAGAAGCCGTTAAGGCTGCCTGAGGTAAAGAGCAAAAGATGACCTATTGCGTGGGGCTCAAACTGAACGACGGGCTGGTGTTCATGTCGGATACCCGGACGAACGCCGGGGTCGACAACATCAGCGTCTTTCGCAAGATGTTTCACTGGGACGCGCCCGGCGACCGCTCGGTCACATTGATGACCGCCGGAAACCTGGCGACGACACAAGCGGCGGTCAGCCTGCTTAACGAACGCGCGCTGCCTGCCGAAGAACGCGGGCGTCCTTCGATCATGGACGCGCCGTCGATGTTTCGGGTCGCCGAACTGGTCGGCGATACGCTGCGCGAGGTGATCCGGTCTCAGGCCAGTGGCGAAACATTGGAGGCCGAAGCTGCATTTTCCGCAACGATCATTCTTGGCGGACAGATCAAGGGCGGCGAACCGCGCCTCTTCCTGATTTATCCCGAAGGCAACTTCGTCGAGGCAGGAGTTGACACGCCGTTTTTCCAGATCGGCGAGACGAAGTATGGCAAGCCCATTCTTGTCCGCGCCTATGACCCGGAAATGTCGTTCGAGGAAGCAGTAAAGCTTCTGATGCTCAGCTTCGATTCCACGATCAAGGCGAATCTCTCGGTGGGTCTTCCGCTCGACCTGCATGTCTATGAGGCCGGGAGCCTGTCGGCGGGTCGCAAGCGCCGGATTGATCCGGGCGACCCCTTCTTCGAGTTGCTGTCAGGCGGCTGGGGGGATGCATTGCGAGAGGCGTTTCAGAAGCTCCCTTCCTACAGCTTCGACGAATAGGGCTTCACCCCCGAGGGGTTGCAGCGTAGGACTGCGGCCATGACACGACCCAAGACACCCAGCTTTCGACTGGACGGCAAACGCGCGCTGGTCACCGGCGCCTCATCAGGCATCGGGCAAGGCTGCGCCATTGCTTTGGGAGACGCGGGCGCGCATGTGGTCTGTGCCGCGCGACGGGCCGACAAGCTGGCGGAAACCGTGGAAGCGATTCGCGCCGAAGGCGGCAGCGCCGAGGCGCTGGCGCTGGACCAGACGGATCTGGAGGCTCTGAAAGCGCTTCTGGAGGGAGAGGCCTTCGATTGCGTCCTGAACGCCGCCGGACTGGCCCGCCATGGACCGGCGCTGGAGACCGAGCCCGACGACTACGACGCCGTGATGTCGCTGAATTTGCGGAGCGCCTATTTCCTCTCGACCTGGTCCGCGAAGGCGATGATCCGCGATGGGCTGCAGGGTTCCATCATCCATATCTCCAGCCAGATGGCGCATGTGGGCGGACAGGAACGCGCCGTCTATTGCGCGTCGAAACATGGGGTCGAGGGGCTGACCAAAGCCATGGCGATCGAATTCGGACCGCACAAGGTGCGGATCAATTCCATCTGCCCGACCTTTATCCTAACCGACCTGACACGGCCGACATTCGACGATCCGGAGAAACGGGCCTGGGTGGAGAGCAAGATCAAACTGGGCCGTGTGGGTGAGATCGAGGACATCATGGGAGCGGCGGTCTATCTGGCGAGCGAGGCATCTTCGCTGGTCACAGGTACCTCACTTCTGATCGACGGCGGCTGGACGGCGGATTGATCTTGTCTATCCGATCCGTGCGTCGGGCGTTTTGACGGGAATGCGTATTTTCGACAAGGTGAAGAGGCAGGTCTGGCTTCTTCTAGACCGGGTTTCCTTTGATCTGGCGGGGCACGCTCCTGACCGCATTAACCTTATCGGTTGCTAAGGCTGATTAGGCACGGGGCGAATCCAATTTTGCCTTCAGGTTGGCTTGATCTTCCGTGCGCAGGGGCTGCAACGGTAGAGCAACAGATATGTCATACGCTTCGCTCGCTTTCCAGGGACGGAGGCGGCGTGGCGGCTGGCGCGCCGAGCTTCATCGCCGCTTCGCGTCCCCCGTGTCGCTCGATCAGGGCGGCCTGGTCGGCGAAGGCTTGGGCATTCACGGCATCGATGTCGATCCTTGACGCAAGTTCGGCCTGCATCTCCGCCAACACCTGCGCCTGGACCGGATCGGCGGCCAGATCGTTCAGTTCCTCGGGGTCCGCTTCGAGATCGAAAAGTTCAGGCGGAAAGCCCACGTAAGCATTCAGTTTCCAGCGTCCCTTGCGCAACATGAACCCGCCTGAGACCGACGCCACGGCGTGGTACTCGCTGATAACAACTCTGTCCGGGTCATAAGGCTCGGCGGCAATCTCCAAAAGCGGTCGCCCGTCGCAAGCGAAATCGGCCCCGAAATGGGCGGGGATGGTCGCCGAGAGGTCGAGGAGGCTGACTGGTGTCTCGCAAACCCCTGGGGACACGCCCGCGCCGCTCAGGATCAACGGCACCTGCACGCTTTCCTGATAGAGGGTCGACTTCCCCCACCGACCACGGGCGCCCAGATTGTCGCCGTGGTCCGAGGTGTAGACGATGGTTGTGTCGTCTGCGAACCCCGCCGTTTCCAGCCCGTCGAGAATGCGCCCGACGTTGTGGTCAAGCCAGGTGCACAGCCCGTAGTAAGCCGAGATGGCGGCCAGCCGTTCGTCGGCATCCCGAAAGCGGGCTTCGCTGTCTTCGGCCTCGGTCTGCTTGGCCACCCATGGGTGCTGGCGATAATCCGTCTCGGGACTGAATTTGACCGGCGGCAGGGCACTTGACGGGTATAGGTCGAAGTACTCTTCCGGCACGATCAGGGGAAAGTGCGGCGCCACCAGACCGACAAACAGGCACCAAGGGCGATCATCGCCCTCCCTCTCGCGAAACCATTGGCAGGTGCGTTTGACGACAGCGGAATCGTAATCAGTGTAGTTGCTGGTTCCTGGCCCGATGTAGTCGCCCAGCATGCGGGATCGGAAGTTCAGGCGATCCTCTTCTGCGCGGATAGAGCCCCAGACCATGCCAACGCCTCCGGCCACCTGCATCGCAATGTGTTCGCGGTCGAACCCGGCCGGGTCTTCGTCGTGGCGATAGTGCAGCTTGCCGATGCTCTCGACCGGAACGCCCGCCGCCTGAAGCGCATGGCCCCAACCCTTGGGCGTGCCAGTATAGGGCATGGCGTTGTCCCAAAGCCGGGTCTTGTGCACCGGCTGACCTGCGGCGAAGGCCGCGCGCGCGGGCACGCAAATGGGTGACGGGGTGTAGGCATCCGTGAAACGAAGCCCGCGCGCCGCGAGACCATCGAGAACGGGCGTGCGAACGATAGAGTGCCCTGCCACGCCCATGGCGCGGGCCTGATGTTCGTCTGACATGATGACCAGAAGATTGGGCGCAGGGTCAGCCGTCATCACGCGCTTCCGCGGCGGCCTCGAGTTTGTCGAGAACGCGGGTCATCGTTTCGAATTCTTCATCGGTCAACGCGGATCGAAGCCCATCCTGGCGTTTTTGCATGCGCGGTAAGGTCCGGTCGTGGATGATTTGCCCCCGTTCGCTCAGCGTCAAATGCTGGACCCGATGGTCTTGCTCGTCGGTGCTGGCAACGATCAACCCATCGGTCACCATGGCCTTCAGGTTGCGGCTGATCAGGCCCTTGTCCAGGGCAGCGGTGCGGGCCATTTCGGACAGGGTCGTCTCTCCGGCGGCCCCAACCAGCGCCAGGATGCGCCACTGGGTCAGGGTCAAACCGGCCTCGCGTTGCAGGATCGCGTTGGCTTGCGCGTTCAGCTTTGCCTGCACGCGTGACATTCGGAAGGTCAGGAACCGATAGAGGGGAGTGTCGCTCATCGGGGCCTTACCTTGCACGCGGATTTCTCTGGGACACCATGCGACAACCTTTCAACGATATACTTGCCTAGTCAACGTTTCCGCCTGCCGTGCGACCTTAGGCCTCTGGGCGGTAGGCGAAATGGGCAAACCGAGCTTCCCGGCCCTGTCTCGTCTGGTCGAGAGCGAACATACCGACGAAAGCGCCGGTGAAAGAGGCATATTCGCCGCGGCCTTCTTCGTCCTAGATCACCGAGGAGTCGAGCTTCGGCCCAATCGCCCGGCATGCGCCGGTTGGCGTGGCCCGGAAGAGTTGTTGGTAGGCACCGGAGACCTCGACCCGGAGCCGAAGGGGAACGTCCGGGACAGGCACATTTTCGCCGGGACAGAAGAGCGCCCCATCAGGCCAATCGCCCGGGCATGACGCGACCATGACAGGCCGCACCTTCCCCGGTTCGTTCGCGACAAGGTCGGCGTGGGGCCTTTACCGGTTATGGTAGGTCGTCAGCTCGACGGCGTGTTGATAGCTGGTCGACTGGATGTCCAACGTTGTCTCGGCGCCGTAGAAAAGGTACTCTTGCAGCCGCGCGACCAGCACGCATTCAGAAACCATTTCCGCACGTCATCGTCGTGAAAGAGCGAGGGATCGAAGCCGGTCGAATTTACGAGCCACGGATCGGGGTTGAAGCCCGGCAGGATGGGGTTTCGGATCACGCGCCCTCTGCCAGAAGCGCGCGCGCGGCATCCGGTCCAAGGGGGTCCGGGCGGTCGCATATGGTGGAAAGCGTAACGAACTGGCCCGTTTCGCCCGACTTCAGGACAGACGTCATCACGTCGACCGCATGTAGCGCCAGTTCGAGCGAGCAGCGATTCGGACGCCCTTCGCCCAGGGCGGCCGCCATATCGGCCAATCCGGCACAGCGATAGTTGGCGCGGTCATCCTGGTTGGCCACCCCGAACGGGTGGTCCCATGCCGGATGCGGCGCGATGTGCCCACCCGGTGCGCCCAATGCGACCTCGCCGCCGAAGAAGTTCGGGTCCGGCAGGAACAGCGAGCCTTCAGTTCCGTAAAGCTCCATGTGTCCGTGACGGTGCACGTGAACGTCCCAACTGGTCGAAAGCGTAACGGTTGCGCCATTCGCAAACTCCAGTAGCGCGTGGATGTTCGTTGGCGTCTCGACGTTGATCCTTTCGCCAGATCGTGGCTCGGACGTGATCGTGCGGCATTCGAAGGCGGCACTTGTCATCGCGCCGACACGCGCAACGGGGCCGAGGAGCTGGATCAGGTTCGTCACGTAGTATGGCCCGATGTCCAGCATCGGACCCGCGCCAGGTTTGAAGAAGAAGTCCGGATCCGGATGCCAATGTTCCATGCCCCGGCTCATGACATGGGCTGTCCCGGCCACGACATCGCCAATCCGTCCGTCATCGATCATTCGTCGCGCCATCTGATGCGAGCCGCCGAGGAAGGTGTCGGGTGCCGAGCCAACCCTGAGCTCCTTGGCTTCGGCCAGTGCGCGCAGCGCTTCGCCTTCGTCCATTGTCAGAACCAGCGGCTTTTCTGAATACACGTGTTTACCTGCTTCCAGAATCCTCCGCGTGACGGCAAAATGCGCATCCGGCACTGTGAGATTGACAACGATGTCAATTTGATCGGCCGCCAGCAGGTCATCGACCGACAGCGCCTGGACGCCGAACTCATCGGCGCGCTCGCGTGCGGCGTCCATGTTGAGGTCAGCAACGGCTTGCATCTCGACACCCTTGAACATAGGCGCCAGTCGCAGGTAGACGCTCGAGATATTGCCGCATCCGATTATGCCAACGTTCATCGTATCCATTTCTCAGACTTTCAAAATGATTGCATCGCTTCCAGCGAACGGGCGGCGAAGCGCTGGTGATCGTTCGGGTTGTCGTGTTCGGCGATGAAGTATTGGCAACGGCTCGCGCGAAGGGCCGCCATTATCGCCGGCCAATCCATGGTGCCGTGACCCAAGTCCGCCCAACCGTCTTCGTCCAACGCCTCGCCGGGTGCCGCGATGTCCTTTATGTGCGCCGCGATGATCCGGTCGGCGTTGGACGCTATCCAGGCAAGTGGGTCCTGCCCGCCTTTGACGCACCAAGCAACATCCAGCTCCATCAGCAGGTCCGGGGCGGCCCCCAATATCAGGTCTTGCGGAAGGGTGCCGTCCACGGGCTCGAATTCAAACGCGTGATTGTGCCAGCCCACCGTCAACCCGGCATCCTGCAGCGGCTTTGCCACTTCGCCAAGCTTCGCGCCAAAGTCTGACCAGCCGCCGGGTGTCTTGGGGCGATCGGGCTCCGGCAGGAACGGCCCCAATACGACCTTGATTCCCAGAGCTTTTGCGATTTCGATCGCACGCTCAGGACGGTCGCGGATCATGTCCAAGCCGATGTGCGCGGTAGGCATCTGCAATCCCGCAGCGTCCAGCGCCGCACGCATGGAGCCAAGGTCGACGTCGTCACCAAAGAGCGCACCGTAACCTTCCACTTGGGTATAGCCGGTCTCCTCCAGCATTCTCAGAGTGTCGTCCAAAGGCGGAAATTTGCGAGAGCTGTAAAGCTGATAGGAAAAGTCTGTCATGATGGGGCCTTCGCATAGGTCGCAGAGATCAGGTAGCGGAGCGTGAAGCAGATGTCATCGGTCACCACCTTCGGCGTGTCGGTCAGCGCTATCGGATGGCCAGGGCGCACAAACAGCGTTTTCGCTGATGCGACCCGGCCATCCGATAGCGCTGACCGACACGCCGAAGGTGGTGACCGATGACATCTGCTTCACGCTCCGCTACCTGATCTCTGCGACCTATGCGAAGGCCCCATCATGACAGACTT
>JASJDQ010000068.1 GCA_030065075.1 Paracoccaceae bacterium
TTGTGGATGTGGCGCGCACCGGCTTTGGCCGATCATCCGATATTGCCGGTGGTGTCCTTCCTCGGAGTCGTCATCAGTCAGGCACTGGTTTCCGGGTCACTTTACGAGACCATGCAGAACGCCGTGTCGCGTCCGCCCGAGACAGCGCCGCCCGCAACGCTTTGGCACCTGATGGCGGTGGCGATCATCGGCACGTTCCTGACGTTCTGGCGTATGCCGCGCGCTGCCACCCCGCTGCTCTGGGCACTGGCCGCTGCCAGCCTGGCGCCGGTGACCGTGTTCCTGCTGGAGTTCCTTTGGGATCCGGGCCGTGTCTACGGGGCACCGCTCTGGTCTCTTACCGTGATCGGCACCGCCGCCGTGATGACGTTGCTGGCCGAACGCGCGATCCGATTGAAGGTGCCGGATGCGCGGCTGATCACATCGCTTTTTGCGGTCGCAGCTCTGTCGTTGATCGGTCTGTCGCTGTTCCTTGTGTTGACCAAGACTGCACTGACGTTGGGCCTTGCGACGATGATCCTGCTCGTCGTTCTGCTGGATAGGCGCTTCGAGCTGCCGGTTCTGGCCTATTACGCGGCGCTTGGTGCCGCCGTGATTACCTATCGGTTGATCATTGATCCGGGCCTTGACTGGGCGATGGGGCATAACACTTCGCTGCTTCAGGTCGTGTTGGCCTATGTGGGCACTGGCGCCGTTCTGGGCGTGGCCTGGGGTGTCGTCCGCACGCGTCACGCACGGCTTGGATCCATCCTCGAGAGTACCGTCTGGATACTGGCGGCGGCGCTTGTGCTGGTCCTGTTCGAGCGCCTGCTTCCCAGGAGTTCGTTCGAGTCGCACTGGGGGCTCGGTCTGCTCGCCGCGCTCTGGGCGACCATGGCGCTGGCGCAAATCCATCGAATGAAGGGCGCGGCACGGTTCGAACGTTATCTTCGCATTGCCCTGGCTGGCGTGCTGACGCTGCTGGTCGTCGTTATTCTGTCGGTGCGGTTCGCTTTCTTCAGCCCGCTGGACGGTGATTTGGTCCTCGGTCTGCCTTTCTTCAGTTCGCTCGCGCTAGCCTATCTGCCTCTGGCCATCGTGCTTGGCCTGGGGGCCTGGAAGATCGCCATGCCGAAAGCGCTGCGTATCACTCTCGCGCTCCTGAGCGTAGGGTATCTCTTTGCGTATCTGGCGCTCTCGATCCGGCATCTCTGGCGCGGTCCGGACCTGTCGGTCGCGGGCGTGTCCGATCCGGAGCTTTACACGTACACGCTGGCCATGCTGCTGATCTCGGCGGGAACTTTGTTGGTTGCTTTCTGGAAGCGCGCGGACTGGCTGCGCAAGGTAGCCATGGTCGGGATCGGCCTTACCATCGCCAAGGTCTTCGTAGTCGATATGGCGGGGCTGTCGGGTCTGATGCGTGTTCTATCGTTTATGGGGCTGGGGCTGGCCTTGCTGGCGCTGACCTGGCTGGACCGTGTCACGTCGGCTCGATGGGGCGAAGGCAAACTTTCGGTCGAAGATCGCGTCGACTGAACTCATCGTGTTCGAGAATTTGCACTCTAAGCGAATGTCGGCAAAGCGGCCTACGTCCGCAGAATTGAAGACAGTGGTGAAGGTCAGCAAAGGGCCGCTCTCAACGGCCGTTTCTCCAATCAATCCAGCTTGAGTGCTGCACCACCGCATGGCTCCGTCGAGCCCAATCTGACAAAGGCCGCGCCGCCGTCGAATTGAAGCCGTGCGGGAATTACGGCACTAGTCTCGTATTGGCCGCTGCATGGAGTTTCTTGAATGACAGGTTCGATGTCGGATGCCGCGATTGAGGCCTATTCCGCTGAACTGCTTGAAGCCTATGACGCGGGCCGCCAGATCGCGCCAATCTCCGTTGGTGACCCTGACTTTGAGGTCGAAGCGGCGTATCGCGTCGCCCACAAGATCACGGCGCTGCGCGAGGCCCGGGGAGAGCGGCGGGCGGGCCGCAAGATTGGTTTCACAAACCGCACGATCTGGCCGATCTACGGCGTCTCGGGCCCGATGTGGGGGCCGGTGTGGGATACGACTCTGCATGAAATTGGCGACGGGTTGCATAGTTTGCCGACAGTGCCCGAACCGCGGCTTGAGCCCGAGATTGCCTTCGGATTCAAGTCCGCGCCTCAGGCGGGAATGAGTGACGCTGAGCTTTCCGGGTGCATCGACTGGGTGTCCCAAGGGTTTGAGATCGTATTTTCACCTTTTCCTGGCTGGCGCTTTTCCGGCGCGGATTGTGCCGCCGCTTTCGGCCTGCACGGCGCGCTCTATCTCGGCACGCGGTTGCCCTTCACGCAGTCAATCATCGACCAGCTACCGCGCTTTCGCATCGAGCTTGAAGGACCGGGCGGCAAGCGGCTTACGGGCTGCGGCGCAGATGTTCTGGACGGTCCACTTCGGGCGCTCAGTTATCTTCTCGACACACTGGCAACCGACGACAGTGCAGCGCCGGTAGGCGAGGGAGAGATCGTTACCACGGGAACTTTGACCGACGCCGCGCCGATATTACCCGGCGAGCGCTGGACCACTCGGCTCGACGGCATCGATCTGCCGGGCGCGACGATCACCTTTCGCTAGCAGGCATCTGTGTCAAATGTGGAGAACGGCAATTCCGTCCCGCGATCTGGCCATTGCTCCTACAGGGATGCTGCGCCAAGGTTTCAACGTCCGGTTTGGGAAAGCTGCACTGCGGCGTCAACGTTGTGAGTGGATGTCTTCTTAGGGGCGGGAGCGACGCCAACAAGTACAAAATGCTTGGGCTTTCTCGCTCAGCGAAGATCGACTTCGTCTTGGCAGGGGCCATTAGTCTGGTCCATTTGCTAACCAAATCTTAATCCTTGCCGAACCGGGACGAAAACTCTGCACGGTATCTCCGCGCCATCGGCTGGACGAACGTCCGGCATGATTCTGCGAAAACCAGACGACAGAGAGGAAATGTTCTATGCGCAAATTCGTTAAAGTCTCAGCGATTTCACTTGCCGTGATGCTGTCCGCAACTGGGGCCATGGCCGTGGACGAACACTACATCGAAGGCGATGCCGTGGTCGGCGGCTATGACGTCGTGGCCTATCACACAGTGGGCAAGCCGACCCAGGGCTCGGCCGAATTCTCGGCAGAGTACCAGGGCGCCACCTGGCATTTCGCCTCAGCAGAGAATCTTGAAATGTTCACCGCCGACCCGGCCAAGTACGCGCCGGCCTATGGCGGCTGGTGCTCGGCTGGTGCCAGCAAAGGCAAAAAAGTTCCCACCATGCCCGATCTTTGGGCCATCGTGGACGGCCAGCTCTACCTCAACAGCAGCCCGGCAGCGCACAATGACCTGTTCCTGGCGGACACCGAAACAGTGATCCGGAAGGGCGAAACGAACTGGAAAACGATCTTCGCCACTTCCCGGGAAGTTCTCCTTGCGAATTAGTCAATCAAGACCAGTGCACCACCTTTTAGCAGGGGTGGTGTGCTGCTCTCAGAGATTGGGCCGCGTCAGATCAACTTTTTGTTGTTTCCGGAACGGTCCCTGAAACAGATATTTTGCTTCTGTCGCGAGTCGTAATCAATGGAGCCATTGGCCATAGAACCTGTCGCACATACTCTTGTTGTCGAGGATGATGCCAATATTCTCAATCTGTTAAGCGCCTATCTGGAAAGCGCGGGCCATACGGTCGTCGCCGCATCTGACGGTGACACGGGGCTGCAAAAGGCGTTGAACGAGACCTTCGATATTTGCGTTTTTGATGAGATGTTGCCGAACAGATCGGGCAGCGACATCGCAAGGGCGATGAGAAAAGCAGGCATTGAAACGCCCGTTCTTTTCCTGTCTGCCTTGAGCAGTGAAGCCGATGTCATTCGCGGATTTGGCGTGGGCGGGGACGACTATGTCATCAAGCCGTTTTCACCGCGCGAGCTTCTGGTGCGCGTTGATGCGATATTGCGGCGCTGCTCGACGAACGCCTCCGTTGTTGAGCACAGCGAAGGTCCAATCCAACTCGCCGATGATCAACCCACCTGTATGGTCAATGGCAATGCTGTCGAACTCACGCCCCATGAATATCGGATCCTGCGGCAACTCCTGTCTCAGCCAAACCGGGTGTTTGAGCGCGGATCATTGATCGCCACGATCTATGGCAACGAGCACGCGGTCAGCCCCAAAGCCATCGATGTGCATGTGCATCACCTCCGCGCAAAACTGGGAAGCGACGTCGGAGCGTTGATCAAGACGGTTCGCGGGTTTGGCTATCGCTATGTGCCAATGCTCGACGCTGCAAGAGTTGCCAACGGTGTTTGAGCGCTTGAACAAATGGCCGTGGCTGACCCTCCAGATTGTTGCCGCCAATGTCGCCGTCATTCTCGCACTGGCAACGGCCTGGTACCTGGCGTTCATGCGTCAGAGCGACGTCTATTCCGAACGTTTGATGTCCACCTTCAACATCGAACCGGGACAACTGCATGCCATGTATGTTGCAGATGTCGAGCGACAGCTTTGGACCAGTGTAACCATCGGTTTGTTCGCAGCCATTTTGGCATCAATCGGATTGGCCTTCCTGATCGTTAGGCCATTGCGTTCCCTGGCGCGGACAACAGAGCGGTTGCGCCACGGTGACTATCGTGTGCGTTCGCAAAACGACTTTGGCGAGATCGGACGATTGGCCGAGAACATCAATGCCCTTGCTGCTGCTTTGGAACAAGAAGAACGACGCCGAGCTCAGTACCTTGCGGATCTCGGTCACGAATTGCGAACCCCAATCACCAGCCTCAGGGGGTATACCGAAGGGCTGGAAGACGGCGTTTTCAGGGCCGACAAGGAATTCTACGAGCTATTGAACGGAGAACTCAGCCAACTCACCGCCCTCACACATACAATCGATGCAATGCACTTTTGTGGCGCCGACACCAAGCGCAAGCAATCAGGCCAAGAGGTCGCTGTTGGAGTATTTCTGCTGGACGCCAAGGCAAGTTGGGCCACGCGTTTCCGGGAAGGCGGTCTGCAACTGGACCTTCAGATTGCCAAAGGCTTGTCCGACCGCCTCCTGCCCATTCCGGCAAACAGCCTGAAACAGATCGCGGACAATCTGCTGTCGAACATGTTAAGGTACGCCTCGACCGATGGTCCCTGCATGATTACTGCGGCAAGGGGACCAAATGCGAACTCGATCGCAATCGTATTCCGAAATAGGGCCCCAGAGGTCGTTCCAGAGACTCTGCCTTTCCTGTTTGACCGCTTTTTTCGCGTGTCCGAAAGCCGCACCCGTCGGCAACGCGAACATCCAACAGGTCTTGGCCTGTCCATCGTAAAGCAGCTTTGCCTTTCCTATGAAGGGAATGCTTCCGCAATGCTGGACGGCCAGGAACTGTCCATCAAGATCGATTTGCCCCTTAGCAAACGTCGGAAATCGTTTCAGTGGGCAAACCGCGTGTCAGATGTCGCGTCGAGCTCCTAATTGACCGCTTTGGGTAAACTGCAATGCAGCACCTACGAACTCGACCAACGGCAGGTTTGGGCCGTAAGCGGCCAGTTATGAATGGCTCTGCGAGTTCGTGCCGCGAGCGAACGCGCGTTCAAACTGTGGAATATCTTCCCGCCACTGCTTGAAACGGATCACAGTTGCCATCCAATCGAACAAAATCAGATAGCAAAGTCAGGCGTCGTAAAATGGGTTCCTTCCGCCTGACTTTTCAGATGCCGCCTGTCCGATGTCAGCGCGATGCAAGAATGGTTTCTATCGCTGACAATCCGGCCTCAATGTCGTCGACCACAACACTTTCCATGTCAGGGTCATCGGACGAGAAGTTTGCAATCCACTCGATGAGCAGGTTTTCCCCGGGCTGAACAGATAATGTGGCTGTGAGATTCTCGATGGGCAATGAGGAACTGACGGTCTTGTACGTGTAAGACAATCCTTCCTCTCGGGCGATGCGTTTTTGGGTCACTTTTGCCCCGGTGTCCGTTGTCAACACACGGGCCAGTGACCCATCCATGACCTTCAGCGCACACGAAGATATTTTGGGGTGCCAATCGTCAATGTCGCAGAAGTCGCCGATCAGCTGCCAAACCTGCAGTGTTGAGGACGGGAGTTCAATTGATCGCTTCACCTGGAAGTCCGCCGGCCAGGCTGTTGTGGCGCAAAGCAGGCTGGCAGCGATTGCTGAGAACTTAGCAATGGATGTCATGGTGTTTCCTTTCGAAAAATGGAGAGGCAAACGAATTTTCTTGCCTCACGGTGCGAGTCTTCGCAGGCTCAGTGGGGCATGGAGACTGCTGAAATGTCCGGAGAAAGCTCTGAAAAGAATCTGAATTCTTCCAGCGATGTTCCCTTGGGCGACTTTGTGTTTTCGGTTGAGACAGATGAATTGCGCGATGGGTCCGGGCACCCGGTTCATCTGCGTCGTCAGAGTTCCGAAGTCCTTTCCTATCTTGTGCACCGGCTTGGCGAGACCGTTTCAAAGGACGATCTGTTTGAAAACGTCTGGGCCAAGACAGCCGTTACCGATGACAGTCTTTCCCAGTGCATCGCCGATATTCGCAGGACGCTGAACGATGCCGATCACAGTATTGTCCAAACGCTTCCCAAGAAGGGCTACCGATTGGTCCCGACTTATCTTCCTTCAGGTGAGGCAGAGGCGACGGCCACCTCTGCGAATGTCGCGCGTGTCAGTCGTTTTAAGCTTGCTGCTTTCAGCCTGATCGCAGTCGTTGTTCTGGCCCTTGGTGCATTCTGGGGGTTAGGCCGTGACAGGTACGCCTCTTCGGAAGAACTTCCTTTGCCCTCCAAGCCATCGATTGCGGTCCTCGCATTTGAAGACCTTAGCGTCGGCACCGATGCAAACTACCTGAGCGACGCAATCGCTGAGGGCATCATCGTGGATTTGTCCCGGTATTCCGAACTCTTTGTCATCGCGCGAAATTCGAGCTTCAGTTTTCGAGACAGCACCACTGACGTAAGCAAAATCTCCCGCGCGCTTGGCGTTCGTTACTTGCTTGAGGGCAGTCAACAAAAGAGCGGTGATCAGCTGCGCGTGACCGTTCAGCTGATTGATGCCGTCGAAGGTCAGAGCCTTTGGTCAAACGTCTACAACAGCGACCTTGGCGATGTCTTTGCGATGCAGGATGAGATCGTGCAGAGAACCGTCGCGACCGTCGCCCAAAGAGTCATTAATTTCGAAGGCCAGAAAGCGATAAAGTCCGACGAGGCGAAGCTGACGGCTCTGCTTCTGAATTGGAAAGCCCGTCAACACCTCTTTTCATTCACCCCCGAGGGCAATGAAAAGGCCCGTCTGGCCAACCTGGCGGCTGTCGAGGCCGATCCTACGCAACCCTACGGGTATGTCGGGCTGACGTTTGTCCATATCAACCGGTACCGCTGGGGATGGACAGACGAAGACCCGATCATCGAGTTGGATGCCGCACGGAACTATGCGCGCAAGGCCGTCCAGGTCGCGCCAGAATACTATGATGCACATACGGCCATGGCTTACATGCATATACAGGAAGGCGAGCTTGAAAAATCGGTGGCGCGCTTTCGAAAAGCACTGGAACTCAACCCTAACGATACGAGCGCGATGGCCGCGCTGGCTGAAGCCTTGACCTATGGCGGGCAGGCGAAAGAAGCCGAAGAACTGATGCTGCGTGTCGTCCGGCTGGACCCGTTGCATCAGGATTGGATCAAATGGAATCTTGCGTGGGTGCAATGGCACACGCGGAACTGTGACGATGCGCTGGAGACCATGAACGCCATGTCCGAGATACCTCCGATGGCGTATCGCGTGCTGGCGATCATCCAGATGTGTCGGGGCGACAGACGTGAGGCGAGTAAGGCGGTTGAGCGACTGATGAATTTCGATCCTGATTATTCACTAAAGGACGTTCTCCACAATTATGTAGGGAAGTACGTCGTCGATTCAGATCTGCAACGCGTCCTGAACGATCTGCGCGAGGCCGGTTTGCCAGAATAGGACTTACTGGGGCGGGAGCCGCGCCGTCCGGTAGATCGCTCAAAGCGACTTCTGCGGTGGTTTGATTTTGCCAGCTGAGGCTGCTTTCTATTCCCATCGCTGAGAACAGAGCGATGCATTCTTCGCCATACCGTTGCGTAGACGACTTACTCCGATATTGCACACACACAGCGATTGCCTCCTTCAACAGGCTGCGTTCCAGCAGCTGCAACCCACGGCGAGCGGCCGCTTAGGGCCGAAGGCAGGCTTTCAATCACACTTTAGTGGAGTTTGAAACTTCGAGGTATGAAAAGGCGCGACGCCGAGAGTTCATATTGGGTATTGCTTCACGACAAAAGTTCGCGGCTTTTCCGGGTAATCCCGATATTATCCTTTGAAGGCTGATACCATGTTGGGGGCAAAGCAGAAGCAGGAAAAATTATTTAATATTTTCAATTTATTAACAACATAAGTGGCAGCCCGTAGGGGAATCGAACCCCTCTTTCCAGGTTGAAAACCTGGCGTCCTAACCGATAGACGAACGGGCCACGCTGGAGGGCTATTTAGGCAAGCCGGGCGGAGAGGGCAAGTAATTTCTTAAGTGGCTTCCATGTGGCCATCTGAGTGGGTCTGACAGGCCCGACGCGGAACACGCCAAGCCGACTTACCCGGGCAAGGCGGCGTCTTCGAGGCGAAGCTCGACTGTCTGGCGTCCGCCCCAGTGGCTGATCGAGAGGCGGCCTGCGAGGTGGGCGCGTGCGCCTCGGGCCTTAGCCAGCGCCTCGCCCAGGGGCGAGGTCCAGCCGTCGAAGGCGAAGGCGTCGATGTGGCGGCCCATGCCATCGCCGAAGCGGAGTTTCAGGTGGCCGCTGCCGACCTGACGCGCGTCCAGGATCTGGACATCGGGGAAGGCGAAGCGGGGGGCGGGGGCGCTTTGGCCGAAGGGGCCCGCGGCTTCGATCTGGGTCACGAGATCGACCGTGGCAGCACCAGGCATCAGGGCGGCGTCGATGCGCATGTCGCGTGCTTGGGTCTTGCCGGCGCCCTGGCGCGCAAGAAGTTCGCCCAAGCGTTCCATGGCGGTTTCGATCTTGGTTTGATCCACCGTCAGGCCAGCCGCCATCTTGTGACCACCGCCCTTGATGAGCAGACCTTCGGCAGCAACGGTTTGCACCGCCGAGCCCAGATCGACACCGCGGACCGAGCGGGCCGAGCCTTTGCCTTCGCCGTTCTCCAGCCCGATGACGACCGCCGGACGGCCTGTCGCCTCTTTCAGGCGGGCGGCGACGATGCCGACGACGCCCGGGTGCCAGCCTTCGCCGGCGGCCCAGATAAGCGGGCCGTCGAGCCCGCGCGCCTCGGCCTGGGCCATGGCGGCCTCGCGCGCTTCCGTTTCGATCTCGCGTCGTTCGCGGTTCAACTCGTGCAGGCGGTCTGCCAGCGCGCGGGCCTCGTCCGGGTCGGTGGCAGAGAGACAGCGTGCGCCAAGGTCCGCGCGCCCGACGCGTCCGCCCGCATTGACGCGGGGGCCAAGGACGAAGCCCAGGTGATAGGCCGTGGGCGGCGTGTCGAGGCCCGCGACATCCGCAAGCGCCACAAGGCCGGGGCGATTGCGCGCGGCCATGACTTTCAGACCTTGGGTGACCAGCGCGCGGTTCAGCCCGATGAGCGGTGCGACATCGGCGACGGTGGCAAGTGCGACCAGATCGAGCATTTGCATCAGGTCCGGGGTCGGCGCGCCTGCGTCGCGCTGCTGGCGGTTGGCGTCTACCAGCACCAGGAAGACCACGGCGGCGGCGCAGAGATGTGCGAGCTCTCCGGTTTCGTCCTGCCGGTTGGGGTTCACGACGGCCATGGCGTCGGGCAGGCGTACTTCGGCCAAGTGATGGTCGATGATGACGGCATCGGCGGCGTTTGCGGCGGCGATGGCGTCGAAAGAGAGCGTGCCGCAGTCGACGCAGACGATCAGGTCGTGATCGGCTGCGAGTTTCTCCATGGCCGTCGGGTTGGGCCCGTAGCCTTCGTCGATCCGGTCCGGCACGTAAAGCGTGGCGTCGCGGCCCAACTGCCGCAGCCAATCGAGCAGAAGGGCTGCCGATGCGCCACCGTCGACATCGTAGTCGGCAAAGACGGCGATACTGTCGTTGTCCCGCACCGCTGTCACCAGGCGATGCGCGGCCTTTTCGAGGTCTTTCAGCCCGC
Organism: Paracoccaceae bacterium; assembly: GCA_030065075.1. GTDB lineage: Bacteria > Pseudomonadota > Alphaproteobacteria > Rhodobacterales > Rhodobacteraceae > JAJDOD01. Next base: position 10,135 of record JASJDQ010000068.1, read on the forward strand.
GAGGCTCAGGCATCAGGTCACGCAGGCGCGGCTCAAGGTATCGGGCGGCGTCTTCGGGCAGGACGCCGCGGGTTGCCAGAACGCGGGCGGTCGGTTCGGCCAGTCCGGTAGTTTGGGCAATGGCTTCGGCCAGCCGCAGGTCCTCGGGCGAAGGGCCGACCCATCGCCGTCCCAGAAGCGATTCGTCGACGTCGAGAAAGGCGGTCGCGCTTATGTCTTTGGGCACATTCACACCAGATAAGGTAGTGGCAGAAGTTCCTGCCACCATATCTTATCTCTGCGAAGGGGGAAACCCGTGCGGTCTATTTGATCGGGTTCTTATAGGTCATGCGCCGGACCGAGCCGGTCTTTGACCGCATCAGGATGGTTTCAGCGGTCAGCATGTCAGGTTCGCGCTTGATGCCGGGCAGGATCGAGCCGTCGGTGACACCGGTTGCGGCGAATATGACATCGTTCGTGACCATGTCGTCGCGGGTGTATACGCGGTCAAGGTTGGTGATGCCTGCCTTGGCGGCGCGGGCCTTTTCGTCATCGTTCCGGAAGACAAGCTTGCCGTACATCTGCCCACCCATGCACTTGAGCGCGGCGGCGGCCAGCACGCCTTCGGGCGCGCCGCCCGAACCCATGTACATGTCGATGCCGGTTTGCGGCTCGGCACAATGGATCACGCCCGCGACGTCGCCGTCGGTGATCAGGCGTATCGCGGCGCCGGTGGTGCGGATTTCGGCGATCATTTCCTCGTGGCGGGGGCGTTCGAGGACGCAGACGGTGATGTCTTCGGTCGAACAGCCCTTGGCGGCTGCCAGTGCGCTTACACGTTCGGCCGGGCTCATGTCCATTGTGACGACGCCCGTGCGGAACCCGGGGCCGATGGCGAGTTTGTCCATGTAGGTGTCCGGTGCATGCAGCATCGAGCCGCGCGGGCCCATGGCGATCACCGCCAGGGCATTCGGCATGTCTTTGGCGGTCAGCGTCGTGCCTTCGAGGGGATCGAGTGCGATGTCGACTTCCGGTCCGACGCCCGCGCCGACCTCTTCGCCGATATAAAGCATCGGCGCTTCGTCGCGTTCGCCTTCACCGATAACCACAACGCCTTGAATTTCCAGTTGATTTAGTTGCGTCCGCATCGCATCGACGGCGGCCTGGTCCGCCGCCTTTTCGTCGCCGCGCCCGATCAGGCGGGCCGAGGCAAGGGCGGCTGCTTCGCTGACCCGGGCAAGGCCAAGCGAGAGCATGCGGTCGTGGAATTCAGGGGCGTCAGTCATTTGGGCAAACTCCGGTAACAGCAAATCTGATGCGTCCGTAGACGGCGGGGGCCTTGGCGGCAAGGGTTTATGCAATCCGAGGGGGCGCCTAGTGTCTTTCAGGGGTCAGGGGTATCAACGATGCTCATCTTGTAGATCAGGAACACCAGAAGCCCGCTTGCGGCCATTGCGATTAGACTGGGGGCGATGGCCCAAGGCGCTCCGGCCATGACGAAGCCCATACTCAGGTGCAGCAAACCGAGTGCGAGGGACAGGGCCGGGAACATCGGTCGCCATGTGCGCGGGGTCAGACCCCAGAGCAGAGCAAACAGAACCGCCATTGGGATATACGCAAAGACAAATCCGTAGATCAGAACGAGGACCAGTGCGTCGGGTAGGGAAAGGTCGGTTTTGACGCCTGCAAGGTCCTGCGGTGTCCAAAGCGTCAGCACCAACGTGGCCGCCAGAAGTTCCAATGTCAGCTTGCAGGCGACGAAGATGAGCCGCTCGATCAACTTGGGGCGGATCTGCGTTCGATAGATGTACGTATCTTGGCGCATATGGGCGCGTCTTCCTTCGTCGTGCGATGCCCCCGCCCGTTATTGCAGCTTTACGGTGGCGGCGGTGCCCCACCAAAGGCAATCCCCGACAGCGCGGCCATGTCCTGTTTCCAGGTGGTCAGATCGTCCGCCTGGAAGTCCGAAACATGCCCGTGTCCGCAGGCACGCGCCATGACTTGCATCAGTTCCACGCTGGCTTCGAAGAAGTTCGCCAGTTGGCGGGCCGATTTCTCGACCACGATGCGGCTGACCAGATGCGGCTTCTGTGTGGCGATGCCGACGGGACAGTTATTGGTGTGGCACGCGCGCATGGCGATGCAGCCAATGGCCTGCATGGCGGCGTTCGACAGCGCGATGGCGTCCGCGCCGAGGGCCAGGGCCTTGACGAAATCCGCCGGTTTCCTGAGCCCACCGGTGATGACCAGCGTGACATCGGGGCGTGTGCGATCCAGATGCACGCGGGCCCGCGCAAGCGCCGGGATTGTCGGCACCGAGATGTTGTCGCGAAAGAGAAGCGGGGCAGCACCCGTGCCGCCCCCGCGGCCATCGAGGATGATATAGTCGACGCCCACCTCCAAGGCGGCGTCGATGTCTTTCTCGATATGCTGGGCCGACAGTTTGTAGCCGATCGGAATGCCGCCCGTACGGTCGCGAACTTCGTCCGCGAAGTCCTTGATTTGGCTGGGCTCTGTCCAGTCGGGGAAGCGGGGCGGCGAGATCGCGTCTTCGCCTTCGGGGATGCCGCGGACCTCGGAGATCTTGCCGGTGTTCTTCTTGCCGGGAAGGTGTCCGCCGGTGCCGGTCTTGGCGCCCTGTCCGCCCTTGAAGTGGAAAGCCTGCACCTGTGCGAGCTTGTCCCAGGAAAAGCCGAAACGGGCCGAGGCGAGTTCATAGAAATACCGGCTGTTGGCGGCTTGTTCTTCGGGCAGCATACCACCTTCGCCCGAGCAAATGCCGGTGCCAGCGAGTTCTGCGCCTCGGGCCAAGGCGACCTTGGCCGGTTCGGATAGCGCGCCGAATGACATGTCCGAGACGAAAAGCGGGATGTCGAGCTTCAGCGGCTTTTGTGCATTTGGGCCGATCACGACATCGGTGCCCACGGGGTCATCGTCAAGAAGGGGAGCCTTATGCAACTGCGCCGTCAGGATCTGGATGTCGTCCCAATCCGGCAACTCGGCCCGCGGCACGCCCATAGAGCCCACCACGCCGTGATGACCGGTCTTGCTCAGACCGTCGCGCGCATATTGCTGGATGAGGCCGGTATGGGCCTCTTCCTTTTCGCCATGGCTCGGGTCGGCGTAGAGGCCAAGATAAGCGTCCCGGTCGTAGGGTTGTGGGTTCTCATGCGCCCAGGCGGTGATTTCGTCGGCATCGACCATTACCGCGTCGGCTTCAATCCAACTGTTGAATTTCGGCAATGCTTCGTCGTTGGCATACTCGGAAACACCTGAATCCAGGCGATAATCCCAGTAATGCACACCGCAAATCAGGTTCCGGCCCTGCACGAAGCCATCCGACATCAGCGCGCCCCGGTGCAGACATCGTCCATAAAAGACCGATACCTCATCGTCGAAGCGGACCACGACCAGGTCGACCTCTGCCACCAGCGCATATTGCGGTTTGCGGTCGGGCAGGGCGGCAAGGTCGGCGACTTTCTGAGGCGTCATGGGCAGCGTCCTTTGGGGGCAGGTGGCAGGTTGTTCCACTAAACAGGCAAAGCGCGCTGCTGCCAAGCAAAGCCCGCGCGATGCTTTTCGGGCGCTGACCGGTCATTCGCCCTTTTCGCGCGCTTGCGACGGGGCTATAGACGCGCGGGTTTGGCCGGGAGATCGATATGGCGAATGTGGTCGTGGTGGGCGCTCAGTGGGGCGACGAAGGCAAGGGCAAGATCGTCGACTGGCTGAGCGAACGCGCGCATGTCATCTGCCGCTTTCAGGGCGGGCACAACGCGGGCCACACGCTGGTGATCGACGGCGCGGTCTATAAACTGCACGCGTTGCCGTCGGGCGTGGTGCGTGGCGGCAAGCTTTCGGTGATTGGCAACGGCGTGGTGCTGGACCCCTGGCATCTGGTCGACGAGATCGAGACGGTACGCGCACAGGGCGTCGAGATCACGCCTGAAACGCTGATGATTGCCGAGAACACACCCTTGATCCTGCCGCTTCACGGCGAGCTTGACCGGGCGCGCGAAAGCCACACTGCGGTCGCCAAGATCGGCACGACGGGGCGCGGCATCGGTCCGGCATACGAGGACAAGGTGGGCCGCCGTGTCGTCCGCGTCGCCGATCTGGCCGATGAGACGACGCTGAAGACGCGCGTGGACCGCTTGCTGGTGCATCACGATGCGCTGAGGCGCGGGCTGGGGCTGGAGCCCGTGGATCGTGCGGCGCTGCTGGCCGACCTGCGGGCTGTGGCACCGAAGATACTCGAATACGCCGCCCCGGTCTGGAAGGTACTGAACGAGCGCAAGCGCGAAGGTCAACGCATTCTCTTCGAAGGGGCGCAAGGGGCGCTTCTGGATATCGACTTCGGCACCTATCCCTTCGTGACTTCCTCGAATGTGATTGCGGGCCAGGCGGCGACCGGGACGGGGATCGGTCCCGGCTCGGTCGATTTCGTCCTTGGCATCGTCAAGGCTTATACCACGCGCGTGGGCGAAGGCCCGTTCCCGACCGAACTTCTGGACGAGGACGGCCAGCGCTTGGGGGAGCGTGGGCATGAGTTCGGCACGACTACGGGACGGAAGCGTCGATGCGGGTGGTTCGATGCAGTGCTGGTGCGCCAGACCTGCGCGACATCCGGCGTGAACGGTATCGCGCTGACGAAGCTGGACGTATTGGACGGCTTCGAAGAGCTGAAAATCTGCACCGGCTACGATCTGGATGGCACCAAGCTCGATTACCTGCCGACAGCCGCCGACCAACAGGCCCGCGCCACCCCGATCTATGAAACCATGGCCGGCTGGAGCGCGTCCACGGCAGGCGCTCGCAGCTGGGCCGATCTGCCGGCGGAAGCGATCAAATACGTCCGCCGGATCGAGGAACTGATCCAATGCCCCGTGGCGCTTTTGTCGACCTCTCCCGAACGCGAGGACACCATCCTTGTGACCGACCCTTTCGCGGACTGAACGGCAACAGCGCCTCAGGCAGCCGTCGGGACGTGCGTATTTCTGGAAAGATGAAGAGAATTTGGGTCAAATTATCCCTTCGCCTGTTCAAAAATATCCCGGGGTGAAGCCCGAAGGGCGAGGGGCAGCGCCCCTTACTTATTCTGAACCAACTCTGCCAGTAGAGCCTTGGCGGCCGCCTGTTCCGCCCCCCGCTTCGAGGCCGCAGTGGCACTTGCAGTATCACCATTGGCCAGCCGGACCTCGATCGTGAAGACAGGGGCGTGGTCCGGGCCTTCGCGCCCGGTTTCGACATAATCGGGCGGAGGGTGGCCCCGCGCCTGCGCCCATTCCTGCAGGCTGGTCTTGGGGTCACGCGCGTCGGCTTCGACCCGGTCGATCCGGTCAGACCAATGACGCAAGATCAAATCACGCGCCGCCTCGAAGCCTGCGTCCACATAGACTGCAGCAATCACCGCCTCCATCGCATCACCCAAAAGCGCGTCCTTGCGCCGCCCGCCCGACTTCATCTCGGACCGGCCGAGTTTCAGCACCTCGCCCAGCCCAAGCTCGCGCGCCACATCTGCGCAGGTTTCCTTCCGCACGAGCGCATTGAACCGAGGCGCCAGTTTGCCTTCCCTGGCGCCCTTGTCGGCCGCCAGTAGCGCGTCCGCGATCACCAGCCCAAGGACCCGGTCACCCAGAAACTCCAGACGTTGATTATCCGGACGCTGCGGCCCGGAGATGGAGGCATGCGTCAGCGCGCGCACCAGCAACTCTGGATTGGCGAACGCATGCCCCAATCGCTTCGAGAAGGCGAAAAGTTCGGCGGCGAGCCGCATTACTCGATCTTCTTGAAGAAGCGATCGGGCCGCCATGTCCAGAAGAACAGAAGCGACCGTCCGGCGGAGGAAAACATGACCCGATCCGCGCGTCCGATCAGGTGGTCATAGGGCACGAAGCCAGCGCCGCCGAATTCCTGCCGCTCCCGGCTGTCGGTCGAGTTGTCGCGGTTGTCGCCCATGAAAAAATACATGTCCTCGGGAACCGAAAAGACGCCTGTATTATCGAAGCGCCCGCTATAGACGTTCAGCACGGAATGCGAGCGCCCGCCCGGCAGTGTCTCGATCGCCTTTTCCTTTGTACAATCCGCACCTTGCGGCAAACGACCCTCAAGGCAGGACGGTACGGATCCGATGGGTCCCTGACGCTCGAACGTCTCGATGAAGGTGCCATTGGCTGTCTGCGTCGCGGCCTCACCGTTGATGTAGAGGATGCCGTCTTGCATCTGGACGGTATCGCCCGGCAGGCCGATTACACGCTTGATAAAGTCCTGCCCGTTCACCGGGTGACGAAAGACGATGACGTCGCCGCGCTCGGGTCGGTCCTCAAGAATGCGCCCTGTAATGGGGCAAATGCCGAAGGGGCAGGAATACTGCGAATAGCCGTAGGCCATCTTGTTGACGAAGAGGAAATCGCCGATCAGCAGCGTGTCCTTCATGCTGCCGGATGGGATCCAGAAGGGCTGAAAGAACAGCGTTCGGAAGACGCCCGCGATCAGCAACGCATAGACGATGGTCTTGATCGTCTCGACCACGCCGTCCATCAGCGTTCCGCCTTCTTCGCTCATGTCACCTGCCTCGATAATTCCAAGGGGTTTTGCGGGTGGCGGAGACCCGAGTCAAGGCGTGAGGGGGCGGGCCTCGATCACGACAAAGGCTTGCGCCCAAGGGTGGTCGTCTGTCAGCGTCACGTGAATGATGGCCTCGAAGCCATCGGGCGTCATTTCCGCCAGACGTTCGGCCGCCCAGCCGGTGACATGCATGACCGGCTGACCTGTCGCAAGGTTCGACACGCTCATGTCCTTCCAGGCGATCCCCATCCGAAGCCCGGTGCCAAGCGCCTTCGAGCAAGCCTCTTTCGCAGCCCAGCGTTTGGCATAGGTCCCGGCGGTGTCGTGGCGCCGCTCGGCCTTTCGTTGCTCGACCTCGGTGAAGACGCGGTTGCGGAACCGGTCGCCGAAACGCTCGAGGGTTCCGGCGATGCGCTCGATATTGCAAAGATCGGTGCCGACGCCGAGGATCACGAACCAATATCCCGGGCGGAGATTTCGCCTGTCGCGAGGTTGAGGGTGATGGAGAGGACGCCTGGTTCGTCAAGGCTGGTCTCGGGATTGTGGACCGCACTCGCGACGTCCAGCATCAGCCCCGTGCCCGCGTCATAGGTGGCTTTCAGACCGGTCAGTGACATCTCGGCATACCCCATCCCCGGGGCAAAACCGATGGTCTGGCAGCTAGGCTGGCCGAAATCGTCCCGAGGAGGCGAGAGAACCAGCAGATAGAACGCCGCCGCAGCGGGCTCGCTGGTGTCAAGGATGGCGATCCGCACCCTGCCATTGGCAAATGTGCGGCTGTGCGCCTCCCACGGCTGGAGGATGTTGGCGGCGCCGGCCTCCTCCCCGCAAAGCTGGACGTTGGCACCCCAGCTTGCATTGGCAGCAAGGCAAAACGCCAAAGAGAGAATACGCATGCGAGGTCCATAAACCAAATCTAAGTGCCTTGACGCTAATTGGATGGCGCTGGAACGAAAAGGGTCAATTGATGCATCGGTTCTTGACATGGGCTGTGTTTTTCTTGGGTCTCGCGGCCTGCGGTGGCGTTTCGTGGAATACGACGGTCGCCAATCACCCGCAGGTGCGGGACGCCATGCTGGCCAGTGTGGTGCCCGGCAAGACCACGGAAAAGCGGTTCATCCTGCAATGGGGGCACCCCACGCAAAAGCTCCGCGAAGGGGCGCAGATGTCTTTCATCTACCGCGATATGTCGAACCCGCCCGGCTATTACGTGCCGCAGTTCGGCAATAGCCAGGCCTTTGTGGTGGTGGTCTTCCAGTACGGGCTCGCCGTGGGCGCCTATTCTTCCGACACCGAAGGCTGTCGGGCCACCTTTGCACCGCGCCCGCCGGGGCCTGCCTTCGACAACCCCTCGACGGTGCATTCCGTGAATTGCGGCGTTGCTTACGACGGCAGCAGCGAACGGCGCCCGATTGCCGAAGGCATCGAATGGATCGTCGCGCAGGCCGGGCGCGGGACGCCTGCATCTTCTGGTGCCCCGCAATCCACACCGATGGTGCCCCAAGACAGATACATCGGCGGCAAGCTCAAATAAGGCGTGCGTCTCCATCGACCGGAAAGTATCCCGGGGTGAAGCCCGAAGGGCGAGGGGCAGAGCCCCTTCGCGCGCGCGAAGCGCGCGCCCTTGCGCGACGACGCAGTCGGCGCAATCCCTCTGGCACGAACTGCCATCGCTGGACATTTGCCCGCCCGATTTGGCAGAAAGAACCGTCAGGGAGGACCCGATGGTCGATATTGCAACCCGCGTCTGGAACCATAAGTGGAAGATCGATCCGGTCGTGCGGTCGCTGATCGACACGGATTTCTACAAACTCCTGATGTGTCAGTCGGTTTTTCGGAACAGGCCCGACACGCATGTGACCTTCAGCCTGATCAACCGGACCAAATCCGTCCGACTTGCGGATCTTGTCGACGAAGGCGAGTTGCGCGAGCAATTGGATCACATCCGGTCGCTTCGTCTCAGCCGCGGCGAGTCCACCTGGCTCCGCGGCAACACATTTTACGGCAAGCGCCAGATGTTCCGGCCGGATTTCATGGAGTGGTTCGAAAACTTGACGCTTCCGCCCTATCACCTCGACAAGCGCGACGGCCAGTACGAGTTGACCTTCGAAGGCAAGTGGCCCGAGGTGATGCTATGGGAAATCCCGGCGCTCGCCGTCCTCATGGAACTGCGCGCCCGCGCGGTCACGCGCGAGCTTGGCAAGTTCGAACTGCAGGTGCTTTATGCCCGCGCCATGACGCGCACATGGCAGAAGGTCGAAGCGCTTCGCGATATCCCCGACCTGAAACTGGCCGATTTCGGCACGCGCCGCCGCCACGGGTTTCTTTGGCAGGACTGGTGCGTGCAGGCCATGACCGAAGGATTGGGCGAGGCCTTTGTCGGCACCTCGAACTGCCTGATCGCGAAGAACCGCGACTTGGAGGCGATCGGCACGAACGCGCATGAATTGCCGATGGTCTATGCCGCTTTGGCCGAGGACGACGAAGAATTGGCGGAAGCGCCGTACAGGGTGCTGGCCGACTGGCACGAAGAGCACGACGGCAACCTGCGCATCATCCTGCCCGACACCTATGGAACCGCGCAATTCCTGGAAAACGCGCCTGACTGGCTGGCGGGGTGGACCGGCATACGGATCGACTCGGGCGACCCCGTCGAGGGCGCGGAAACGGCGATCAACTGGTGGACGTCACGGGGCGAGGACCCGAAAGAAAAGCTGATCATCTTTTCAGACGGCTTGGATGTCGAAAAGATCGTCGATCTTCACAAGCGGTTTTCGGGCCGCGCGCGCGTCAGTTTCGGCTGGGGTACCATGCTGACGAACGATTTTCGCGACCTCGTGCCCGAGGATCGGCTGGCGCCCTTCAGCCTGGTCTGCAAGGCGGTCAAGGCAAACGGCAAACCGACCGTGAAGCTCTCGGATAATCCGAGGAAGGCCATGGGACCCGCAGACCAGATCGAGCGGTACAAGCAGGTTTTCGGCGTCGGTCATCAGGAAGAGATGGAAGTTCTGGTCTGAGGCATTAAATTGTTGTCCATGCCAAAGCTCATACGCCTCTATGTCCGCGAATGCCTTCTGGGGTTTGCCCTGGCCATTCTCTTTTCGATGGCGCTGGTCATCCTGAACATCGCCAATCTCGGACATCTTGTCGGCAACGTCGATGGCGGATGGCTGGCCTTCGTGATGCTCTGTGTGTTCAACGGCATCGTTTTCGCGGGCGTGCAGTTCGGGATTGCCGTCATGAAGCTTGGGGCCTCTGACGAGGACGACGAAGTGACGGGACCGCCGCGACCGTAGGGGCGTTCAATTCCCGAGGACCTGTTTTCACAGGTGGGCGCCAGGTAGCCGGACCACGATCCGGTCAGAGCCAGCTCCCTCGGATTTGCTTAAGGCCACCGGAATTTTTCCCCGGCACGGGAAGGGCAGTGCCCGCCACC
>JASJDQ010000069.1 GCA_030065075.1 Paracoccaceae bacterium
GAGCATGACCACGAGGATTTCGACACGATTGTCGTCAACATGCCCGAGATTGACAGCCCCGGTGAATTGGTCCGGCGTATCACGCGGTTGGCCGAGCGCCAAAACATCTTGCGTGTGAAGGGCTATCTGGCGGTGCGCGATAAGCCGATGCGCCTGCTGGTTCAGGCGGTCGGAGGGCGCATTCGACACCAGTACGATCGTCCCTGGAGTGTGGGCGAGGCGCGGGAAGGCCACCTTGTGGTGATCGGCGAGCATGACGACATCGACGCCGATGCGATCCGCACGGTCCTGATCGGCCAACCGGTGGCGGCCGAGTAGATGGCAACGCCCAAAGCCTCGGCCGTTTTGCGCGACGTGTTCCGCCTGACAAACCGCGGCACGGTGCTTGTCGTAGGCGGCATCGAAGGGGTCATCAATATCGGCGACCGTCTCGAGGTCGAGACCCGCGAAAGCCATATCATCGGAATCGAGATGATCGACTTCTCCGACCCGAAAAAGACCGCGAACGGCAATGTTGGCCTGCTGATCCACGATACCGACTATGAGAACTTGCGCGCTTTGATCGGGCAAACCCTTTCCTTCTTCGAGAAAGCGTGACGCCATGCACGTCGTGTTCCGCGAAAGCCATGGGCTGGAAGAGACGGAGACACCCACCGATCTGGGCCAGACGCCCGGCGATCTGGTCGTGTTGTCCTTTTCCGACAGTGACCTGTCGGCCTTCGCGGCGGGCTGGCATCGTGCCAAGGACGCAGGGCGGGCGCTGCCATCCTTGCGCCTGGCAAATCTGGCGGCGTTGAAGCACCCGGTGTCGGTCGACACCTATGTGGAACAGACGCTTTCCGGCGCGAAGGCAGTCTTGATCCGCCTGATAGGCGGGGTGCCCTATTGGTCCTACGGGCTTCAGCAAGTTCAGGCGCTGGCCAGTGCGCAGGGCTTGGTGGTCGCTGTCTTACCCGGGGACGGGCGCCCAGACCCGCAATTGGACGCCCTCTCGACGGTGCCGAGCGCCACATTGGAGCGCCTTGGCGCCCTTGTCGCCGAAGGGGGCGCCGTGGCGGCCGAGGCAGCGCTGGCGCAACTGGCCTTGGCTGCCGGGCTTTATGCCGGGCCGGTGGCGGGCGAAAAGACAGTGCCCGATTTCGGCTGCTGGACGCCCGGGGGCGGGGCGGTTTCCCCCAATTTGTCCGGGGTTCTGAGCAAGGATTGCCCGCCCGACTGCCCGGCGCGTGCCGAAAAGCCGTTGGTGTTGGTCACGTTCTACCGCGCTTACCTGACGGCAGCAGATACGCGGCCCATCGAGGCGCTGATGGAAGCGCTCGAGCGCCGGGGCTTTGCCGCCCTGGGCCTTTTTGCGCCGTCGCTGAAGGCACCGGAGGCCGCCAAATGGCTGGCGGCGAAAGTGGCGGCGTTGAAACCGGCGGCCATCGTCAATGCCACTGCCTTTTCCGGCAAGGGAGAGCACGGAGCGTCGCCTCTGGACGCAGGAGGCGTGCCGGTTTTTCAGGTGGCGCTTTCGACCTCGGACCGCGCCGCCTGGGACGAGTCCGAGCGTGGCCTGTCGCCCGCCGATCTGGCAATGCATGTGGTATTGCCGGAGGTGGACGGGCGGCTCTTTGCCGGCGTCGCTTCTTTCAAGGAACCGGGTGCGCGGGACGACGATCTGCAGGTCGCTTTAGCCGCGCACCAGCCGGAGCCCGCGCGCATCGTTGCCATTGCCGACCGCGTCGCCAAGACCATCGCGCTTGCGCGTCCGGCGGCGGAAAAGCGCGTGGCGCTGATCCTTTCCACTTATCCCGGTAAGCCCTGGCAGATGGCGCATGCCGTGGGGTTGGATGCGCTGGCCTCGGCGGACGCCATGCTGGAGGATTTGAGCGCGGACGGATACCGGATCGAGCCGGGTGAATCCCTTGAGAAAGCCTTGAGCGAAACCACCATCGCATGGCCGCTCGAGGCCTATTCCGCTGCATTAGAGACACTTCCGGCCAGCCTTCGCGCGGATTTGACCGCTGCATGGGGGGCACCGGAACGGGACGCCAGCATCAAGGAAGGTGCCTTCCATTTTTACGTCCAGAAGCGCGGTGCCGCCCTGGTCGCGCTGCAGCCGGAACGCGGGTTTATCGACACCCGCGTGGACGATTATCACGATCTTTCGCGTGTGCCGCGCCATGGCTACGTCGCCTTCTACCTGTGGCTCCGGACGCAATCAGACGCGCTGGTGCACATCGGCGCGCATGGCACGCTGGAGTGGCTTCCGGGCAAATCGGTGGCGTTGTCGGATAATTGCTGGCCCGAGGCGCTTATTGGCGACATGCCGGTCATCTATCCTTTCATCGTGAACGATCCGGGCGAAGCCGCGCAGGCGAAACGCCGCATCGGGGCCGTGACGCTTGGCCATGTGCCGCCGCCTTTGGTCAAGTCCGGCAAGGTAGGACGCTTTACCAGGCTGGAAGCACTGCTGGACGAGTTCTCGAACGCAGACGGTCTTGATCCAAAGCGTCGCGACCGGTTGCAAGAGGACATCCGAAGCGAAGCGCAGGCATTGGGGGTCGAGGGCGACCTCAGGCTGGACCGCGCCACATCGACGGCAGAGGCGATCACGCGCATCGACCGGTTTGTCTGCGACGTGAAAGACAGCCAATTTGGCGACGGATTGCACATATATGGGCGCAAAAGCCCGGAATTCGGCAGCGCGGTGGCCGAACGACAGGGTTTGCTTGCCGCGCTTGCAGGGCGGTGGATCGAGCCCGGGCCATCGGGCTCGCCGCACCGGGGGCGGCAGGACGTGTTGCCCACGGGGCGAAACCTTTTCACCACGGATCCACGCTCGGTTCCGACGCGCGCGGCCTATGCCCAGGGTGTGAAGCTGGCCGAGGAGCTGGTGCGGCGGCATTTGCAGGACGAGGGCGATTATCCGAAAGGGCTGGTCGTCGATCTTTGGGGATCGGCCACGATGCGGACGGCGGGCGAGGAATTTGCCATGGCGCTGCACCTGTTGGGTGTCCGACCGGTTTGGGACGCGGGGTCGGAACGGGTCTCGGGCATCGAGGTTTTGCCGATTGCCGATCTGTCGCGACCGCGGATCGATGTCACGCTTCGGGTTTCGGGGCTCTTCCGCGACGTGTTTCCGGCGCTCTCGGTGCTGTTCGGCCAGGCGGTCCGCGCGCTCGCCGCAAGGGACGAGGCGGCGGACTGGAACCCGTTTGTCGCCGCGCCCGGTGCGCGTGTTTTCGGGCCGCGGCCCGGGCGATACGGTTTGGGCATGGAGCACGCGGCCGAAGACCTGAGCGAAGCAGGGCGGCGCAGGGCAGGAGAAGCATGGCTGGCCGCAAGTGCTTGGGCACTGGATGCGGGTGAGGCGGTCGAGGATGCGAGCGGGCTCGCTGCCCGAGTTGCGGGGGCCGACGGATTCGTGCATTTGCAGGATCTGCCGGAAACCGACGTTTTGCTTGCCGCCGATTATGCTGCGCATGAAGCGGGTTTCGCTGCGGCGAAATCGGTCGCGGGTGGCGTGAAGGCCCGGCTCTATCATGTTGATAACACAGACCCATTGCGTCCGGCAGCACGATCCTTGGCCGAAGAAGTGGCCCGCGTCGTTCACGCGCGCGCGGCGCATCCGGGCTGGATCGGCGGCATGCGGGCCCATGGCTTCCGGGGCGCGGCCGAAATCGCCGCAACGCTGGATCATATGGCGGCCTTCGCCAATCTCGCGGGCGTTGTCGGGCCGCATCTGTTCGACGCCTTTTATGATGCGACGCTTGGGGAGCCAGAGGTGGCCGCGTTCCTGGAACAGGCCAATCCGCAAGCCTTCGCGGCGATGCAGGCGCAATTCGCGGCGCTGCTGCGGTCGGGGCTTTGGGTGACGCGGCGAAACGCCATACTGGCTGAGATCGGGGTGTTGGCGTGAGCGCGGTGCGCGGTTGGTGCCCCTCGGCGCATCGTCCAATGCAGTCCGGTGATGGGTTGCTGGTCCGGGTGCAGCCGCGGCTGGCGTGGTTGTCTGCAGACGATCTGTTGCTGATCTGCGATCTGTCAGAGCGATTTGGCAATGGGGTGATCGACCTGACATCGCGCGCCAATCTGCAACTGAGGGGCGTTGGCACTGACGATCACGCGCCTTTGCTGCAGGCCCTGATTGGGGCGGGCCTGGTGGCGGCCGATCCAAGGGCAGAGCGCCCGATAACGGTGGCGCCCGCGGTGACGCGCGACTCGCGAACGGCGCGCGTTGCCGACGCCATCTACAAGTCGATGACCGACCTGCCGGAACTGCCGGGCAAGATGGGAACCGTCGTCGATGCCGAGGAAACGCGTGTGTTGTCGGATGTTTCAGGAGATTTCCGCTTCGAGGGGTGTGCCAATGGCTTGATCCTGCGCGCTGACGGAGTGCCTCGCGGTCGACCGGTCGATGAACGCAATGCGGTGCAGGCCCTGACCGATCTGGCGTTATGGTTTCTGGACACAGGCGGCACAGGGGCAGGGCGGATGGCGCGTCACGTGGCGACCAAGACGCTGCCTCCAGAGTGGCAAACGGTCGAGCCGGCACCAGCTTCGAAACCAATGCTGCCTGATGTTTCAGTCGGTCATCTTGGCTTTGCCTTCGGTCAGGTTGCTGCAGGTGTTTTGAATAAAATTATCGTAAAATCAGATATTTACGGTGCATACTTGACGCCTTGGCGCTCGATGATCTTCCGCAGTCGAGTGGTTGATGTACCGCCTCCTTCGAGAGGCGCATCAGTGCATCAAGCTGATATACAAGTTCCTCTGGATTCTTTGACTGATGTATCAGATGCCATGACTGATATATCGGCTGGTCGCGCTAATATATCAGATCTGAATCCTGATATATCAATTGTTGCTTCCGAAGACAGGGATTTGCCAACAGATATATTACTTTCGCCAAGGGGCGCGCTTTGCTCCGCCTTGAAAGACGTTGGTATCGACGTGGCAGGGCTTGTAACGCATGCGTCCGATCCTCGCCTGTCAGTCGATGCTTGTCCGGGCGCGCCGCAGTGCGCTTCGGCACTCGCAGCAACGCGACCCGTCGCTCAGCAGTTGGCGGGACGCGTTGAGGGGTGGCTTCACGTCTCGGGCTGCGCAAAGGGCTGTGCCCGTGCAAGACCGGCGGACGTCACATTGGTTGGCACTGCTTCCGGCTTCGATCTTGTCATTCAGGGGCGCGCAGGGGATACGCCGCGTGTAAGGGATGTGGACATCGAAACTCTTCCCGAACTCTTGGAACAGCTTGGGTGAGAGAGATGACGCCAATTCTTCACCAACACCCGTCCGGCCAGAACGGTCCGGTACGGTAAGAGGTCGTCATGGCATACGACTACGAAAAGGACGGCGCGGCCATCTATGCCCAATCTTTCGCCACGATCCGCGCGGAAGCGGACCTGGACAGGTTCACGCGTGACGAAGAACAGATCGTCGTCCGGATGATCCACGCCGCCGGACTGGTGGGGCTGGAGGCGCATGTGCGTCTGTCGCCCACATTCGCCCGGGTGGCACGGGCGGCCTTGGAGAACGGTGCGCCGATCCTCTGCGACGCGCGGATGGTAAGGGAAGGGGTCACCCGAAAGCGCCTACCCGCTGACAACGCTGTCCTCTGCACGCTCCAAGCTCCCGAAGTCGCGGCTCTTGCCGAACGTATGGGCAACACGCGGTCCGCCGCCGCCCTCGAACTCTGGCGCCCGCACCTGGACGGCGCGCTTGTGGCGATCGGCAATGCACCGACGGCGCTCTTTCATTTGCTGAACATGCTCGAAAACCCGGCATGCCCGCGCCCCGCGGCCATCATCGGCTGTCCAGTGGGCTTTGTGGGCGCGGCCGAGTCGAAAGACGCCCTCTGGGCCGATCAACCCGTGCCGTGCTGCATCGTCGAAGGCCGCCTAGGCGGCAGCGCCATCACGGTCGCCACCATCAACGCACTCGCGAGCCGTGCCGAATGACCGGCCATGTCTATGGCATAGGGCTGGGGCCGGGAGATCCTGACCTGATAAGCGTCAAGGCGCACCGCCTGCTGACAAGCGCGCGCCATGTGGCGTTTTTCCGCAAGGCCGGACGCCCCGGCCAGGCGCGTCGTCTGGCCGACCCGCTGATTCCGGAAGACGCGACCGAGCATCCCATGGAATACCCGGTCACTACAGAAATTCCGGTGAGCGATCCGCGTTACAACGAAGTCCTGTCCGCATTCTACGCTGATTGCGTGGCCCGGCTGACCGCACTGACGGCCATGGAAGAAGACGTCGCCGTCCTCTGCGAAGGCGATCCGTTCTTCTACGGCTCGTTCATGCACCTCTACGCCCGCCTGCCGCGCGAGCAGGTCACTGTGCTGCCCGCCATCACCGGCATGTCAGCGGCCTGGACGGCCACTGGCCAACCCGTGACCTGGGGTGACGATGTGATGACGGTGCTGATGGGCACGCTGGATGCCGATACGCTGAAGCGACATATGCAGGCTGCCGACGCGCTGGTCATCATGAAGATCGGGCGCAACCTGCCCAAGATCCGCAAGGCCCTCCGCGCAGCAGGCCGTGCCGATGAGGCCTGGTACGTCGAATATGCCTCGATGCCCGAGGAAAACGCGCAGCCGCTCTCGGACTTGCCGGAAGACCATGTGGCGCCCTATTTCTCGATCGTTATCGTCCACGGTCAGGGGCGGCGGCCATGAGCGGGTGGCTCGCCATCGCCGGACTGGGGCCGGGGGACCCGCAGTTTCAGACACTTCAAGTGACGGCGGCTTTGGCGGAAGCAACCGATATCGTGGGGTACGGGCCGTATGTGGCGCGTGTGCCGGACCGGGGCGGTCTGACGAAGCACATGAGCGACAACCGCGTTGAACTGGAGCGTGCGGCCCACGCGTTGTCACTTGCCGCGAAAGGTGCGCGTGTCGTGGTGGTCTCGTCGGGCGACCCGGGCGTTTTTGCCATGGCCTCGGCCGTATTCGAGGCACTGGAAGCTGGGCCTGCCGACTGGCGCGACCTGGATATCCGCGTTCTGCCGGGGATCACGGCGATGCTGGCGGCCTCCGCCGCTGCCGGGGCGATCCTGGGCCATGATTTCTGCGCTATCAACCTGTCCGACAATCTAAAACCATGGGCGCTGATCGAGCGACGCTTGCAGTTGGCGGTCGAGGCGGATTTCGCCTGCGCCTTCTACAACCCTAGTTCAAAGGCTCGGCCTGATGGCTTCGGCCAGGCGTTGCGCCTGTTGCAAGAACTTTGCGAGGACGGGCGGCTCATCACCTTTGCCCGTGCTGTCTCGACCCCGGATGAGACGCTGACGACCCTGCCGCTTCACGCCGCGACGCCGGAGATGGCCGATATGCGGACGGTCGTGCTTTTGGGGTCCAGCCGGACGCGTCTGATCGAAAGGCCGGGCCGGGCCCCGCTGGTCTATACGCCAAGGCAGGTTCAGGTATGAGCGACCCAGTCCATCACCTGATCGACGCTTGTAACCTCGTCACGCCCTGGCAGGCGGGGGCGGTCGATCACCAGAACCGGCAGACCCAAGGCGCGGGCGGCGTCGATCTTGGCCCGCGCACCGGTGCCGCCGGCGTTCTTGGTGACGACAAGGCTGATCCGGTGTTCTTCCAGAAGTGCACGGTCGGTCGCTTCGTCGAAAGGGCCACGCGCGACGACGATGGCATGATCGGGCAAGGGCGGCGCGGTTTTCGGTTCGTCGACGACACGAAGCAGGTAAAAGTGCTGGGGATGGACGGAAAAACGCGCTACCTCCTGCCGCCCGATGGCCAGAAAGACGCGCTGTGGCTCGATGGCAAGCGCGGCGACGGCGCTGTCCATGTCGGGGGCGTTGATCCATTCGTCACCCTCAACCGGGGTCCAGGCCGGTCGGGTCAGGGCCAGAAGCGGCACGCCAGTCGCCTTCGCCGCTGCGATGGCGTTTCGGCTTATCGTTTCGGCGTAAGGATGCGTAGCGTCGATCACATGGGTGATCCCGGTTTCCTGCAAATAGGTGGCAAGACCGTCAGCGCCACCGAAGCCGCCGATCCGCGTCGGGATGGGCAGCGAGATCGGCGATTTGGTGCGCCCGGCATAGGAATAGAGCGCGTTGACACCATCAATGGCGACGCGCTGGGCAAGGGCGCGGGCTTCGCTGGTGCCGCCGAGAATCAAGAGGGTTGGGCCTTTGCGCACGGATAACTGGCTCACAATCGTTGGTATGACCGAGGATGGACCGGAGGGGTTGGCTCCTGCAACCCGTCAGCTTCTCGAAGATGCAGAAATTATCATGGGGACGCCGCGGCTTTTGGCCTGTCTGGGGCCTGTTTCGGCCGAGGTCGTGGACTGGCCCGCCCCATTCCGGGACGGCATTCCGAAGCTTCTGAGCTTCAAGGGCCGCCGGGTGGTGGCCCTTGCTTCGGGCGATCCCTTCTGGTTCGGCGCGGGTCGGGTGCTGGCGGAGCGGCTGGAGCGCGATGAATGGCGCGCGATCCCCGGCCCGTCGGTCTTTTCGCTGACTGCGGCGCATGTGGGGTGGGGGTTGGAGCATGTGCTCTGCCGGGGCTTGCACAATTCCCCAATTCAACGCCTGCGCCCCGACCTGGCGCCGGGCGTGCGGATGATCGTGACCCTTCGGGATGGACCGGCCGTCGGCGGTCTGGCCGCCTGGCTTTCGGAAATGGGGTTCGGGCCGACGCGGATGCACGTCTTCGAAGCGCTCGGCGGTCCACGGGAGCGGGCGCGTTCGACCGTGGCCGAGACGTTCGATCTGCCAAATGTGGCACATCCGGTGACCGTTGCGCTTGAGGTGGATGGGCCGGGGCCTGTCATCGGGGTGGCCTCGGGCCGGGACGACGCGTTGTTCGACCACGACGGGCAGATCACCAAGCGCCCCGTTCGTGCGCTGACGCTTTCCGCACTGGCCCCTTATCCTGGCGAACGGCTTTGGGACATCGGGGCTGGTTCGGGCTCGGTTGGTATCGAATGGTTGCTTTCGACGCGAACGACGCAAGCCGTGTCGATCGAGGCCCGACCCGAGCGTGCAGCGTGCATTCGGACGAACGCAGAGCGGCTGGGGGTGGACAACAGGCTTCAGGTCGTCGAAGGCAGCGCACCGGATGTTTTGGTGGGGTTGCCCATACCAGATGCCGTGTTTGTGGGCGGAGGGTTGAACGCGAAACTGTTGGCGTGGCTGGAAGGCAATATGGAGCCTGGCACGCGTCTGGTGGCCAACGCGGTGACGCTGGAGACCGAGGCGCTGTTGGTGGAGGCATCGGCGCGCCTGGGTGGCGATTTGCTGAAAGTCGAACTGTCCGAGCCCGCTCCCTTGGGCCGTTATCGCGGCTGGTCGGCGAGCTATCCGGTCGTGCAATGGAGGGTCGTTTTGTGAGCGTGGCAGGCTTCGGATTTCGACAGGGTGCGACGCGGGAGAGCCTTGCCGATGCTCTGATGGCAGCCGGCGGCGCGGCGGGCGTGACACGCCTTGCAACGGTTGTGGAAAAGGCCGAAGCGCCTGTTTTCAGGGGCTTTGCTGCGGAGTTGAACTTGCCGGTTGACGCAATCCGAGCGTCTGAACTGCCCGCGGCCCCAGTGCTGACGGCTTCGGCGAAAAGCGAGGCGATGTACGGCACCGGCAGCCTGAGCGAAGCGGTCGCGTTGATCGTGGCGGGGCCGGGCGCGCGGCTTCTGGGGCCGCGCGTGATCTCGGCGGATCGGATGGCGACCTGCGCCATCGCGGCGGCGGGAGAGGAGCGATGACCGTGCACTTCATAGGCGCAGGCCCCGGCGCGCCGGACCTGATCACGCTCAGGGCGCGCGATCTGATCGCGTCCTGCCCGGTCTGCCTTTATGCCGGATCGCTGGTGCCCGAGGCGATCCTCGCCCATTGCCCAAAGGGCGCAAAGATCGTCAACACAGCGCCCATGGACCTCGACCAGATCATCGCGGCTTGCGTAGAGGCCCAAAATAACGGTCAGGATGTGGCACGGCTGCACTCGGGGGACTTGTCGGTCTGGTCCGCAATGGGTGAGCAAATGGTGCGCCTCAAAGCCTTGGATATTCCGGTCAGCGTGACGCCGGGCGTGCCCGCCTTTGCCGCCGCCGCTGCAGCTTTGGAGACTGAATTGACGCTGCCCGGTGTCGCGCAATCCGTCGTGTTGACCCGGACGTCCGGGCGCGCCTCTGCCATGCCGCCCAGCGAAACGCTGGCCAACTTTGCCGCCACGAGGGCGACGTTGGCCATCCATCTCTCGATTCATCGCCTGTCCCATGTGATTGACGAATTGGTCCCATTTTATGGGCCTGAGTGCCCACTTGCGGTCGTCTTTCGCGCCAGTTGGCCGGAAGAGCAGATACTACGCGGTACACTTGCCACAATCGCGGACATGGTGCCGGAAGAGATCAACCGTACCGCCCTGATTTTGGTCGGTCCGGCGCTGGCGGGCGAAACCGGGGTACGTTCGGCGCTCTATTCCACCGACTATGATCGGCGCTATCGTCCGCAGTCCGCCGACAGCCCGTTCTCATCGCTGGAGGGCGAGGAATGACGCCGGGGCTCATGGTTTCCGCGCCCTCGTCAGGCACCGGCAAGACAACCGTCACACTGGGGCTCTTGCGCGCCTTTGCGGACGATGGTTTGGCCGTCCAACCGTTCAAAAGCGGGCCGGATTATATCGATCCAGCATTTCATGAGGCGGCGGCGGGGCGGCGGTCTTTCAATCTGGACACCTGGGCGATGGACGATGGGCTGCTCTCATCCATCGCGGCTGAAGCGGCAGGCGCAGATCTGGTGGTGGGCGAAGGTTCGATGGGGCTTTTCGACGGTGTTGCGGGGCAGGGCGCGACCGGGTTCGGCTCCAGCGCCGAGACTGCGAAACGCATGGGCTGGCCGGTAGTGCTTGTGCTGGATGTCGGTGGACAGGCGCAGTCGGCGGCGGCTACGGCGCTTGGATTTCACCGCTTCGATTCGGATGTCGAGGTGGCGGGCGTGATCCTGAACCGGGTCGCGAGCCCGCGTCACGAACGGCTGACGCGGCTTGGCATGGAGCGCGCGGGGCTCACCGTTCTGGGCGCCTTGCCCCGACGCGGAGATCTGTCCTTGCCCGAACGCCATCTGGGCCTGATCCAGGCGGTTGAACATCCCGATCTGGATACAGCGATTGCGGGCTATGCCACGTTTCTGCGCGAGCATGTCGATCTGGACGCCATCCGCGCAGCGGCTCGTGGCGTTGCACAGGGTATACCTAGCCCATTGCCGGAGCCGCCCGCGCAGCGCATCGCGCTGGCCCGGGATGCAGCGTTTTCCTTCACCTATCCGCATCTGCTGGAAGGCTGGCGGCGCGCTGGGGCCGAAGTTCTGCCCTTTTCGCCGCTCGCCGACGAAGCGCCGCACCCATCCGCCGATCTGGTCTGGTTGCCGGGTGGATATCCCGAGCTGCACGGCGGCAAACTGGCCGCAGCTTCCACCTTTCTGGCGGGTCTCCGCTCCCATGCGGCGTCAAAGCCTGTCCATGGCGAGTGCGGCGGCTACATGGCGCTGGGCGAAGCACTGATCGACAAGGATGGTACGCGCCACGCGATGGCAGGGCTTCTGGGGCTGGTCACATCGTATGAGAAACGGAAGTTTCACTTGGGCTACAGACGCGCAGTTCTGCGCGCGCCGATGCCGGGGTTTGCCGCCGGCGCGGCGCTTCGTGGCCACGAATTTCACTATACCACTATCCTGGACGAACCGGACGCGCCCTTGGCCGAGGTCACCGATGCCGACGGCAATCCGGTGCCCGAAACGGGCTCGCGGCGCGGTCAGGTCACGGGCACGTTCTTTCACCTGATCGCGAGGGATGCCGCGTGACGGGCTTCGTGAGTTTTGTCGGCTCTGGCCCGGGGGACCCGGAGCTTCTGACGCTGAAGGCGGTCGACCGTCTACAGCGCGCCGATGCGGTGCTGTTCGACGACCTGTCCTCAGGCGCGATCCTGGACCATGTCCGCAAGGGGGCCGATCTGGTGAGCGTCGGCAAACGCGCAGGCCGCACCTCGCCACGGCAGGACCATGTGAGCCGCCTGCTGGTCGACTATGCGATGGGCGGCGGGCGGATCGTGCGCCTCAAGTCGGGGGACAGCGGTGTCTTCGGGCGGTTGGAGGAAGAACTGCTGGCGCTTCATGCCGCCAAGATCGCGTTCGAGATCGTCCCCGGTGTCCCTTCCGCCTGTGCCGCCGCCGCGGCGGCCGGCATGCCACTGACGCGGCGTTTGTCGGCCCGGCGTCTTCAATTCGTGACGGGCCACGACGTGACGGGGGCCTTGCCCGAAGACCTGAATATGCGGGCGCTCGCCGACACCGAGGCCACAACGGTCGTTTACATGGGGCGGCGCACTTTTCCGAAACTGGCCGCCCTGCTGATCGACCATGGCTTGCAGCCCGAAACGCCTGCCATGATCGCCGAAGGCGTGACGACGGGCGCCGAGCACTTCATGCGCAGCACCGTGGGAGAACTGGCGGAAACGCTTGCCAAAGAGCCACCGTCAAAGGCGCCGTCGTTGATCTTCTACGGCGCATTGGCTCCGGGCTTTCCTGATTAGGGTCAGCGGGTCGGGCGGGTGTCCGGAAGGCTGATTCGGGCCACCTGTTCCGCAATCGGATCGGTCGAAAGCGGATGCGTCTCGGCAGTGAAGCGCTCGGGATCGCCCAGGTCCTGCCATTCGCCACCGGCATAGACCTCCAGCGAGGAAAACCGCGCCTTGTAGCCCATCTTGGCCGATCCCGGCACCCAATAGCCCAGATAGACATAGGGCAGCCCAGCTTCGCGCGCGATGTCGATGTGATCGAGGATGACGTAGGTGCCAAGGCTCGACGATGACCCGGACGGGTCGTAAAAGCTGTAGACCATCGACAGGCCGTCATCCAGAACGTCCGTCAGGCAGACAGCCTGCAACTGCTTCTTGCCGTCCTGGGTCTTCGAATACTCGATAACGCGCGACCGGATCGGCGTCTCTTCAATCATTGCGGCGAATTCGAAGATATCCATATCCGCCATGCCGCCGTCCGCGTGGCGATGGTCCAGATAGCCGCGGAATAGCGCGTATTGTTCTTCGGTTGCCCAGGGCGAGGTCGCGTCACGTTGAACGGCGGCGTTTCTCCTGCGCGCCCGGCGCTGGCTGCGCGACGGCTCGAAATCCGCGACCCGGATGCGTGCCGAAAGACACGCTGAGCATTCCGCGCAAGAGGGCCTGTAAAGTACGTTCTGCGACCGGCGAAAGCCCTGCTTCGACAGGGCGTTGTTCAATTGCTCGGAATAGTCACCCTGAAGCGCGGTAAACAACTTCCGCTCCATCCTGCCGTCGAGGTACGGGCAAGGCTGGGGCGCCGTCACATAGAATTGTGGCGCGATGGGAAGTGTGTGACGCATGTAATTGCCTTCTTGGGCAGCGGCGGCGAGTTTGGCAGGAGCTTAACAACCGAAAGTGCGCCCGCCAATCCCCCAAAACGGCGTAGTCACAGGGCGCGTCGATTGATCGCTGCCGTACCAAGCACAGTGTCGGTCAGACCCTGACGTCTGGGTGTCAGAAGCATCATAATGATCGAGATAAGCTGAAGCGGCACCGTGACCACCGAAAAGGCATAGCCGGCGGTGTGCAGGAAAGCCTGGCCACCGTCCAGCTTGCGGCCGTCCCGGTTCCGAAGTTCGATCGCCATGAAGCGCATCCCCGGCGTTGCCGAGCCGCCTGCAATGGTGAGCCAGCGGTAAGTGAAGCTGACGCAGAAGTAGAGGAACGGCAGGAAGAAGAGCGGCAGCAGAAATCCAAGCATCACCGCCACGCCGACAATCAGTGAGATCAGAAGGGTATCCAGAACCCAGGCGATCAGGCGCTTGGCGGGGACATCCGTGTAGAATTCGGCCTGGTAATCCGGGTCGGGCAGGCTAGAGGACCGTTGATATGTCTGTGTCATTGTCATCTTGCTTATCTCTCAGCGTCAGGCGGTTGAAGGGGTGGTATCGCGGGTCAGGCGCTCGCGCTCGACAAGGAAGGTGTCGAACTCGGCCTTGTCCTTGGCATCCCTGAGTCGGGTCAGGAAGCCTTCGAAATTGGACTGCTCGCGTTCCAGCCGGTTCATCAATTCGTTGCGATAGGCATCGAAGCTGGCGTTGCCAGAGGTCTTCGGCGCCTCGCTTTGCGGGCGGAGCAATTCGACGGCTGCCTCCACACGCGCATCGCTTCCGATGCCGGCCAACCGTGTCCACTGGTACGCAAAGAAAGCCGCCAGCGCCATGCCAAGCAGGCCGAATTCACCCATGGCAATGATCGAGACCGGTATGGCAAAGGCCGTGAAGCCGATGATGGCCAAGATTTGAACGGCGAGCGGTGGCTTCGACAGTTGAAGGGTGCGGGCGTTGGAAGTGTCAGATGTCATTTTGAAAAGGTCCTGTTGGAGTTCGGGCTCCGATCGCTCGGAGCCCTGATGGCCTGCAAATCAGGCTTTGTCTTCGTTTGTTGCCTCGGCCGTCTTGGCGCGGTCTTCCATGAACTGGTCGAACTCGGCCTTGTCCTTTGCCTCGCGCAGACGTTGCAGGAAGGCTTCGAAAGCGTCCTGTTCGTCTTCCAGACGGCGGAGCGTATCGGCCTTGTAGGCGTCAAAGGCGCTGTTGCCGCTGGTCTTGAAAGCGTGGCGGGCGTGACGGGTGCGCTTGGCGCAGTTTCCACTGAACATGCGTTTACTCCAGATCATGTAAGCCAGAAGGGCCAGGCCGATCGGCCAGAAGAAGATGAAGCCAAGGACCATGGCCGCGATCCAAGCGCCTTTACCGCGCTCGTCGAGCCACCTTTCGCTTCGGCTGAGCCAGTTGCCTCGGGGCTGAGGTCTGGTGGTCATCGTCGCGGTTGTCATCGTTGTCTCCTATCGGTTGGGGTCAATGTGAAGCGTTTTCACATTACAGATATGAGAGGCCACGATGTGCTGGTCAATGGGGGATGTGAAAGATATTTACATTTTCTCGTTAAAATATTGATTTTGATATTATAAAATATGAAAAAAAGAAAAAAAGCCGGGCGAAATCGCCCGGCTCATAGGTTGAATGTCGGCCCTTCAGCCGCTGGCGGCCGCCGGTTGAGCGCCCCGCGAAGCCGCCCAGGCCGCGGAGGTCTTGATGCCGCCCAGGGGGAAAAGGTGCAGGTGCGTGATCGCGAACCCGGGGTTGGCCGCTTTGTGGTGGGCGAGTTCCGCGACCACATCGTCCGGTTCATACGGCAGAACCAGCTTGGTCACATCCATCGCGCGCCTCTGCAGCACTTTCAGCGATGGCCCGACACCGCAGGCAATCGCGAACTTGATGAGTGTCTGCAACTTCGCCGGCCCCGCAATGCCAATGTGGATCGGCAGGTCGATGCTCGCGGCCTGCACGCGATTCGCCCATTCGATGATCGGACCCGCCTCGAAGGCGAATTGCGTGACAATGGCCATCTTCGCATCCGTGCGCTGGGCGAAGTCGTTTTTCCAGCGGAGGGCCTCTTCAACATTGGCATTGCCACCAGAAGGGTCGATATCGCGGTTGCCTTCCGGGTGACCGGCCACGTGCAGGCGTTCAAATCCGGCCTTGTTGAAAAGCCCGGTGTCCAGAAGTTGCATAGAACTTTCGAAGTCCCCATGCGGCTCGGCAACACCGCCTGCCAACAAGAGCGCCTGACGCACGTCCGCTTCGCCCTGATAGCGAGCGATCCAATCGGCGAGCGTCGCCTGATCCTTTATGATGCGCGCCGGGAAATGCGGCATCACCTGAAAGCCATCGCCAGCGAGACGTTTCGCGGTGGCGACCATATCCTCGATCGGTGTCCCTTCGATGTGGGCGACATAGACACGCGTGGACGGCGGTAGGATGGCCTTGAAATCCTCCACCTTTTCGGCTGTGCGCGGCATGACTTCGATCGAATAGTCGACAAGGAAATCTGCGACCTTCGCGTCTACCCGCGGCTCGTCCGCAGCGCGCTTCCGGAAGTTCAGAATAGCCATCAAAGCCTGTCCTATGCTACGGGCGCTCAGGCCCATCCATCGTTGTCGATCAAGGCTTTGAGCGTCGCCTGATCGTAGTCCTTTTCAAGCCGTTCGGCCTCGGCCTTCGCCACCTGTTCGGCGTTGCCCTCGACGGGGTAGGGATCGGCCTTCCGCCACTCTGACAGATAGGCATCCGTGTCCTGTGCACCCACCTTCATCGCTGCGCGGTCGATCGCCTGCTCGAACCTCTCGGGCAAGGCCGCCTTGGCCCCCCGACGGCCCTTGCCGACGATGACTTGCGCGGGGATGAAGGTGGGTGCACAGGACACGGATGCCTATCTGTCAGAGTGGCGGAAGGCCG
>JASJDQ010000070.1 GCA_030065075.1 Paracoccaceae bacterium
CTGTTGTTTCGCTCTTAGAGGATGCGGCACCCGTTTAGGTGCCGCCCAAATTTGTTCGAACAAATTTGCAAAACTCTTCGAAGAGTTTTGCTACAAAAGGATTCGAACCGGCGCGCGATTGCAGAACACCAGGATCTGCCCGTTATTCTCGACCGCGCGAAATCCGCGCAAAGAGACCTCTCGAAGAAACCGCTCCCGCCCAGCCAGTCGGTCGATATCCGCGGCCTTGCGGCGCACCACACCGCCCTGACCCACCGCCTGGGCGGAAAAGAACTGGTTGATCCATTGATCGCTTGAAAGCTGAACGGGAAGCGTCATGCTTTCCGTTCTCTCCCTGTCCGGTTAAGGACGCGTTAAGCCTATTCCGCCGGAATGGCCTCCGGCACCTCCACCGGGATCTCCAGCTTGTTCAGCATCTCTTTCGGCACGACCTGAAGGAACTTGTCCTTCTCCTCGTCCCAATGCTGCAAGATCGCGGCGGCCTTGCGGCTGCCGGTTTCCTCGAGATGGCGCTCCAGCAACGCTTCCAGCTCGCCCATGTAATGGCCCTCGTTCACCGGCATCGTCACCAGCGTCTCGAGGTTCATCATGGTCTCGGTCGATCCGTCCGGATCATAAAGATAGGCCATCCCGCCCGTCATGCCAGCGCCGAAATTGGCACCAACCGGTCCCAAAATCACCGCCACGCCGCCGGTCATGTACTCGCAGCCGTTCGAGCCGCAGCCCTCGACCACCACCTTCGCGCCCGAGTTCCGCACGGCGAAGCGCTCGCCCGCGCGGCCGGCCGCAAAAAGGTACCCGTCGGTCGCACCGTAAAGCACGGTATTGCCGATGATCACGTTGTCTTCGGCCACCAGCGGCGACGCCATCGGCGGACGCACGACGATCGTGCCGCCCGACAGGCCCTTGCCGACATAGTCGTTGGCATCGCCCGCCACCTCAAGGCGCAAGCCCGGCGCGGCGAAGGCCCCCAGCGACTGCCCGGCGCTGCCCTGCAGCTTCACCGTCAAGTGATCGCGTTGCAGCGAGTTTCGCATGCCGAACCGCTGCACGATGTGCGACGACGTGCGTGTGCCAACCGTGCGGTGGGTGTTTTCCACAGCGTAAGACACCTGCATCTTCTCGCCGTCTTCCAGGAAGCGATGCGCATCAGCGACAATCTGCGCGTCCAGCGTGTCCGGCACCGGCGTCCGCGCGCGGTAACGGTCATAGACGATGTCTGCCGCTCCATCGACGGTGATCAGCAAGGGGTTCAGGTCCAGATCGTCCAGATGCGCCGATCCCCGGCTGACCTGGTTCAACAGGTCCGCACGCCCGATCACCTCGTCCAACGACCGCGCCCCGATGCTCGCAAGGATCTCGCGCACTTCCTGGGCATAGAAGGTGATCAGGTTCACCACCTTGTCCGCCGTGCCGGTGAACTTCGCGCGCAAGCGTTCGTCCTGCGTGCAGACGCCGACCGGGCAGGTGTTCGACTGGCACTGCCGCACCATGATGCAGCCCATGGCGATCAGCGCGGCGGTGCCGATGCCGTATTCCTCGGCCCCCATCATCGCGGCCATCACAATGTCACGGCCCGTGCGCAAACCGCCATCGGTCCGCAACGTCACGCGTTCTCGCAGGTTGTTCATGGCCAGAACCTGATGCGCCTCGGTCAGACCCATCTCCCACGGCAGACCGGCATACTTGATCGACGTCGCAGGCGAAGCGCCCGTCCCGCCATTGTGGCCCGAAATCAGGATCACATCTGCCATCGCCTTGGCCACACCGGCGGCAATCGTGCCGACGCCCGAAGACGCCACCAGCTTCACCGTCACCTTGCAGCGCGGGTTGACCTGCTTCAGGTCATAGATCAGCTGCGCCAGGTCTTCGATCGAATAGATATCGTGATGCGGCGGTGGGCTGATCAGCGTCACACCCGGCGTCGAATGCCGAAGCCGTGCGATCAGGTCGGTCACCTTCATGCCCGGCAACTGGCCACCTTCCCCCGGCTTCGCGCCCTGGGCCACCTTGATCTCAAGCTCTTCGCACTGGTTCAGGTATTCCGCCGTCACGCCGAAGCGGCCCGAGGCCACTTGTTTGATCTTGGCCGACGGGTTGTCGCCATTGGGTTCAGGCACGAAATGCGCCGGATCCTCGCCGCCTTCGCCCGAATCCGACTTTGCGCCGATCCGGTTCATCGCGACGTTCAGCGTCTTGTGCGCTTCCGGGGAAAGCGCACCCAGCGACATCCCCGGCGTCACGAACCGCTTGCGGATCGAGGTGATGCTTTCCACTTCTTCCAACGGCACCGGATTGCCCAAGGGCTTGATCGCCAGCAGGTCGCGCAGGTGGATCGGCGGCATCGCCTGCATCTTGGCGCTGTATTGCTGCCACATCGCATAAGACGCCCGATCACAGGCGGCCTGCAGCATGTGCATCGACGTCGCTTCCCAGGCATGGGTCTCGCCCGTGGCCCGCGCCTTGTAGAACCCGCCAATCGGCAGAACGGAGTCATACTGGAACCCCTTGGCGTGAACATCCTCGCACTTCTTCTGAATACCCGCGACCCCGATGCCGGAAATCCGGCTGTGCATGCCGGGGAAATACTCGTGCACCATGGCGCGCGACAGCCCGACAGCCTCGAAGTTCAGACCACCGCGATAGGAACTGATAACGCTGATCCCCATCTTGGACATGATCTTGAGCAAACCGGCGTCGATGGCCGCGCGATAGCGCGCCACCGCCTCGGTCAGCGAGCCATCGATCAGGCCGCGCTCGATCCGGTCGGCAATCGAGTCCTCCGCCAGATAGGCGTTCACCACCGTCGCACCGCAGCCGATCAGCACGGCGAAGTAATGCGGGTCGATGCATTCGGCAGACCGCACGTTGAGGCTGCAGAAGGTGCGCAGTCCTTTCCGCGTCAGCCAACTGTGAACGGCAGAGGTGGCCAGGATCATCGGCATCGCGACCCAATCGGGGCCCTGATTGTGATCCGTCAGCACGATATGCCCCGCGCCCGAGCGCACGGCGTCCTCGGCCTCGGACCGGATGCGCTCCAACGCGGCCTGCAAGGCGCCTGGCCCCGCTTCGGCGGCAAAGGTACAGTCGATTTCCACCATCGCACTCTCGAACGCCTCGCACAGCCGCTCGAACTGAGCGTTGCCCACAAAAGGACTGTCCAGCACGATGATCTCGGTCTGGCTGCTGTCCTGATCCAGCACGTTCTTCAGGTTGCCGAACCGCGTCTTCAGGCTCATCACCCGGTACTCACGAAGCGAGTCGATCGGCGGGTTCGTCACCTGGCTGAAGTTCTGGCGGAAGAAATGGCTGAGCGGCCGGAATTGCTTCGACAGAACCGCCGAAGGCGTGTCGTCCCCCATGGACGCCAGCGTTTCCTTCCCGTCCTCGGCCATCGGCGCCAGGATCTGCTCCAGTTCCTCGATGGAATAGCCCGCCGCGACCTGACGTCTCCGCAGATCGTTGCCGGTGAATAAAGGCGCTTCCGTCAGACCCGACAGCTCTTCGTCCAGTTCGACGATCTTGCCGACCCAGTCGCCGAAGGGCGCAGAGGCCGCTAGCAGGTTCTTGATCTCGACATCGTGGTAAAGCGCGCCCTCGGCCATATCGACCGCGATCATCTGGCCGGGACCCAGCGCGCCCTTTTCAACCACCGTCGCCTCGTCGATCGGCACCATCCCCGTTTCCGACCCGGCGATCAGCAGACCATCCCCCGTCACGGTGTACCGCATCGGCCGCAACCCGTTCCTGTCCAGCCCGGCGCACACCCAGCGCCCATCGGTCATCGCCAACGCCGCCGGCCCGTCCCAGGGCTCCATCACCGCGTTGCAATAATTGTACATGTCGCGCCAGCTCTGCGGCAGCTCGATCGCCTGTTTCGACCACGTCTCGGGCACCAGCATCGTCTTCGCCATCGGCGCGTTCCGCCCGGCGCGCACCAGGACCTCGAACACCGCATCCAGCGCGCTCGAATCCGAGGCCCCGTTCGGCACGATCGGCTTGATGTCTTCGGCCGTGTCGCCAAAGGTCGACGACGCCATCCGGATCTCATGAGACTTCATCCAGTTGACGTTGCCCTTCAGCGTGTTGATCTCGCCATTATGCGCCAGCATCCGGAACGGCTGCGCCAACCACCACTGCGGGAAGGTGTTGGTCGAATACCGCTGGTGATAGATCGCAAACGCGCTCTCGAACCGCTCGTCCTTCAGGTCGGGATAGAACTCGGCCACCTGCTCTGCCAGCATCATGCCTTTGTAGATGATCGATCGGCACGACAACGAACACAGGTAAAGCTGAGGCACCTGTGCTTCGGCCGCCGCCTTTTCGATCCGGCGGCGGATCACGTAAAGCTCGCGCTCGAAGGTCTCTTCATCGACCCCCTTCGCGTTCGAGATCAAAATCTGCTCGATCTCGGGCCGCGTCGCATTGGCCTTGTCACCCAGGACGCTGGTATCGACCGGCACGTGCCGCCAGCCATAGATGTAGTATCCCATCCGCAGGATCTCGGTCTCGACAATGGTTCGGCAGGTTTCCTGAGCACCGAAATCCGTGCGCGGCAGAAACACCTGACCCACGGCCATCAATTCGTCCTTGCGGGGCTCGTGCCCCGTGCGCTTCACCTGGTCATAGAAGAAGGGCGCCGGGATCTGCACGTGAATGCCCGCGCCATCGCCCGTCTTGCCATCGGCATCGACCGCGCCCCGGTGCCAAACGGCCTTCAGCGCGTTGATCCCATTTTCCACGACCTTCCGCGACGGCTTGCCATCGATGGCCACGACCAGCCCGACACCGCACGAGGAATGCTCGCTCTCCTCGGAATAAAGACTGTTTTCGGCCATAAAGGCGCGGCGGGCCTGCTCTTCGGCGGCCCAGCGGTCGTCGTACTTGGTCATCTCTCGCGCTCCTGTTCAAGGCTTCCGTATGTCGTGAAATAGGGCATTGTCTCTATGCACTCGGCCCGGGTGTGCAGGGCCTGACCCATGTCCACAAAAGCGTAGCTGTCTGGCTTGTGGTCGATCCAAATCTCGTCGCTCGGGCGAAACCCACTCGCATCGTCGAAGATCCCCAACGGGATCTCGGTCGCTTCACCGTCTTTGCCCTCATCGAGGGTGGACTTGAGGTAAACACCCGTCCCGCAATCCCGGCACCACGCGCGTTTCGCCCAAGACGTAGTCTGGCGTTCAGCCACCCGTTCGGTCCCGCTCCAGCGGAGCCCTTCATCAGGCACGACAACGCCAAGCACCGCCGATCCCTGCCATCGCCTGCACATCTCGCAATGGCAAATGATAAAAGTGTCGGGCACCGCGTCGGCTTCAAACCGAACCGCACCGCAGAGGCAACGTCCAGTCTTCATGCGGGCCCCCCATCTCCGGCTTCTTCAGGCGCAAAGAATGCGATGCATTCGGCCTCGGTCATCTCTTTTGTTTTCGCCGCCAGTTCGAACCCCTCAGGGCGCTTGTCGACGTAAAACTGGATGCGCGGGCTCAACCCTGTCGTGTCGTCCAGGCTGCCAAAGGCCACCGCCATGTACTGTCCGGGCACGCGATAGAACAAGTTCGACCCGCAAGCCTTGCAGAACCCGCGCTCGGCCCAGTCGGACGACTTCACGACGCCCAGGTGTTCTTCGCCCTCGGTCACCTCGAAATCGGTGGCCATGGCCCCCATGAACACGCCCGAGGCCCAGCGCTGGCACATCTTGCAATAGCAGACGCTGACCTTGTTTTCGGTCTCGGCACGGTATTTCACGGCCCCGCACATGCATTGCCCGGTTCTCATGGCGCGGCCTCCACGGTTCTGTTCTTGGCCTCGTACTCGGCGGCGGTGGCCCGCCTGTGATCACCGGCCAGCGGCACGGCGGCAAACGCGCAATCGGTATAAATCTCCGAGATCAGCGGATAGTCCTTCGCCGCGTCGAACAGCCCCACCTGGAATTCATATGGACCATCGAAATCCTTGAACCACAGAAGCGTGCCGCAGGTCTCGCACGACGCGCGTTCGGCGATGTCGTGTTTCCAGATACGGACGGGGCCGGTTAGCTCGACCGCGTCTTCCTCTGCCTGAAAGACGAACAGCGCCGAGCCGGTCCAGCGCCGACAGCGCGAACAATGGCAAGCGCCCACCTCGGCCCGGTGACGGCCAACCTGCACGGTGACAGCGCCGCATAGGCACCGTCCCGCGATACCTTCTGCCATGACCGGGTCGTCGTAAGACATCCGCTGTCCGTCCTCTCTTTTTTGCCAATAAGGTCAGAATTGCTGCCTTATGTGCTTCATCTTCTCTTTACCGCCGCGCGGGCCAAAACGATTGACGGCGGTTAACATCTTCCGTTCGGTGTTCTGTACAAATGTGAATGCCGGGGGTCTCACATCTGTACAAAAGTCAAAAAACAGCACCGCACGGATGGTTACTGAAAGGTTACTCGGCCGCGATCGCGCTTGTCGCGAGGCGCTCCAGAATGGCCTCTGCCGCCTCGCGCCCATCGCGAATGGCCCAGACCACAAGGCTCGCGCCCCGCACGATATCGCCCACTGCATAGACCCCTTCCAGCTCGGTTTCATGCGTTCGGAAATCGGCTTTGATGGTCCCCCAGCGCGTCACGCTCAACGCTTCTTCACCCCAAAGCGTCGGCAGATCCTCCGGCTCGAACCCCAGCGCCTTGATGACCAGGTCGGCGTCTTCGACATAATCCGAACCTTCGATCAGTTCGGGCACCTGGCGACCTGTCGCGTCCGGCGCACCAAGGCGCATCTTCTGCGCCATCACACCGGTGACCGTATCGCCAGCAAAGCCCTTCGGTGCCGTCAGCCAGACGAATTCAACGCCCTCTTCTTCTGCGTTCGCGACCTCGCGTTGCGAGCCCGGCATGTTCGCCCGGTCCCGTCGATAAAGGCACTTCACACTCGTCGCGCCCTGCCGAATTGCCGTGCGCACGCAATCCATCGCGGTGTCGCCGCCGCCGATGACGACGACGCGCTTGCCCTCGGCGTTCAGGTCGCCGCTGTCGAACTCGGGCACGTCGTCTCCGAAGCTTTTGCGGTTCGACGCCGTCAGGTAATCGATGGCGCGCACGATGCCCTCGGCTCCGCTGCCGGGGGCCTGCAAGTCCCTGCTTTTATAGACACCCGTGGCAATCAGCACCGAGTCGTGCTTGGCGCGAATCTCCGAGAATTGAATGTCTTCGCCGACGTTGCAGTTCAGCACGAATTCGACCCCGCCCTGCTCCAACTGATCGACGCGCTTCATGACCACATCCTTCTCCAGCTTGAAGCCGGGGATGCCATATGTCAGCAGACCGCCTGCCCTGTCGTAGCGGTCATAGACCGTCACCTGAACGCCTGCGCGGCGCAGCATGTCGGCGGCGGCAAGACCACCCGGACCGGCGCCGATGATGCCGACGCTCTCGGGGCGCTCGGCATGCGGCTGGATAGGCTGGACCCAGCCCTTTTCCCACGCCGTGTCGGTGATGTACTTCTCGACAGAGCCGATGGTGACCGTGCCATGGCCCGACTGTTCGATCACACAGTTGCCTTCGCACAGGCGATCCTGCGGACAGATGCGGCCGCAAATCTCGGGAAAGGTATTGGTCGCCTGGCTGATCTCGTAGGCTTCCTGCAACCGGCCTTCGGCGGTCAGCATCAACCAGTCGGGAATGTTGTTGTGCAGCGGGCAATGCGACTGGCAATAGGGCACGCCGCACTGGCTGCACCGGCTCGCCTGTTCCTTCGCCTTGGCGGTCGCGTACTCGGCATAAATCTCGCGAAAATCCTCCTTCCGCTCATCCGCTCCCCGCTTTTCAGGCATATCCCGCCCCACCGTCACGAATTTCAGCATCGGATTCTCTGCCATCGCGGCCTCCCAAGTCAGACCGCTGTAATACCGAAATATCCCGGAAATAAAAGTCAAATTAGCTGACCTAATTGCGAATATTTCTCTTGACCGACCTGGCCTCGCAATTCGCAAGTGCGAAAATTAGGTCCGATTCGGATATAAATTTTCCCTTTTCGATATTTCTCAATACGTTAGGGTGCGCGCCATGGTGATTATATCCTGACCGGCATGCCACTTCTAACCCTCATCCTTGTCGCAGTTGTCCAGGGCATAACCGAGTTTCTGCCGATTTCTTCCTCTGGCCATCTCATCCTTTTGCCGAATCTCACGGGTCTTGAGGATCAGGGCTTGATCATCGACGTTGCTGTCCACGTTGGTACTCTCGGGGCCGTCATAATCTATTTCTGGAGAGATGTGCGCCGCGCGTTCTTCGGGCTTTTCAAGCTACCGGACATGACTGATCCGGATGCCAGATTGGCCGTTGGGCTGATCGTCGCCACGATCCCCGTCGTCATTGCAGGTCTGGCCATCAAGGCAAGCGGTCTGGACGAAGCGCTGCGTTCCATCACCGTCGTCGGCTGGGCGACGTTGGTCTTCGGCATCGTCCTGTACTGGTCGGATCAGAAGGGCAAGACACAGAAGACCGCCAACGACTGGTCCCTGAAAGACGCGATCATCATGGGATTTTGGCAAGTGCTGGCGCTGATCCCCGGCACTTCGCGGTCTGGCATCACGATCACCGGGGCGCGCCATCTTGGCTACAATCGCAGCGACGCCGCTCGCCTTGCCATGCTGATGTCGATTCCGACGATCATCTCCTCCGGCACCCTGATCGGCGTCGAAGTCGCTTCCTCCATGGATGCCGATGCAGCCCGCGACAGCGCCATCGCGGCGGCATTCGCATTTGTCGCGGCGCTATTGGCGTTGCACTTCATGATGCGACTGCTGCGCTCTGTCAGCTTTACGCCCTACGTGATCTACAGGATCGCACTGGGCATTTTGCTGCTGGCGATCGCCTACACTTAACGCAGGTTGCGCGCGCTTTCCTTGACTTCGGCGTATTGGCCGGACGGGCGGAACTGCCAAAGATAAGAAGGCAGGATCGCCTCCATCGCCGACGGCTGAATGCCAAAATCGTCGAACGACTTCACACCGTCACCGACCACGTTGTCCTCGCGCAGCGACTTCACTTGATCGACAGTGATCGGTTGCGGAGCCAAACCGCCCGTGATCGCCGAGATGGCTCCGGTGACATAGCCAAGCACCGTACCGGCCCAGAACGGAAGACCGATCACAAGCCGCTTCCGACGGATCGTCTCAAGCGTCAGATCAATCAGGCCGCGAAACGTTTCAACGTCCGGGCCACCAAGCTCGTAAATCCCGGCCTCGGCCTGCCCTACGATAGCCAGTTCGGCCGCCTTGGCGACATCATCCACATAGACCGGCTGGAACTTGGTCTGTGCCCCGAAAAGCGGAACAACAGGCGACATCCGCGCCATCCCGGCAAACCGATTGAAGAACTGGTCTTCGGGTCCGAAAACAATCGATGGTCGCAGGATCACCGCGTTCGGCATAGCCTCCAGCACAGCCTCCTCGCCCTGGCCCTTGCTTTGCGCGTAAAGGCTGGCGCCGTCTGGGTCGGCCCCGATAGACGAGATATGCACCATGCGCGCCACACCTTCCTCGGCAGCGATGCGCGCGATG
Source organism: Paracoccaceae bacterium (assembly GCA_030065075.1). Lineage (GTDB taxonomy): Bacteria > Pseudomonadota > Alphaproteobacteria > Rhodobacterales > Rhodobacteraceae > JAJDOD01. The sequence goes on from JASJDQ010000070.1 coordinate 9,532, forward strand.
CGCGCCGCGCCCAGATGCTGGACCGCCTCGAAGTTGTTCTTGCCACTCGCGTCGAACGTGCCAACACAGTTCACGACCGCGTCCGCGCCCCTGGCCGCCTGACGCACGCTGTTGTCGTCACGGATATTACAAAGCACCGGTTCGACCTGCCCGACACGTCCATAGGGGCGGACGAAATGCGCTTCGTTCGGGCGACGCACGGCAACGCGCACCCGCCACCCCTGACGTGCCATACGCTGCGCAATGTACCGGCCAACAAAGCCCGAGCCGCCATAAATCGTGACGAGTTTGGTCATGTCATGCACCTTTGCATTTCTCGCCAGTGGTCTAGTCCCGACGGGACAACCCGGCAAGGTGCAAATCGACGCGATCCTCAAGGGCAGTGGCGCAAGGGCTTCGACTTGACATGACGCGAAGCTGGCGATGATGATCCCGCGCAAGGAACCCGGTCCCCTGGAAGCGCTATGTATATTGGCCTCGACCTTGGCACCTCTGGTCTCAAGGGCCTTCTGATTGATGACAACCAGCGGCCGGTGGCCGAAGCGAATGCGGCCCTCTCGGTTTCGCGCCCTCATCCCGGATGGTCAGAGCAGAATGCGAGTGATTGGATAGGCGCAGCGGCGACCGTCATGGATACCCTGGCCGCGAAAGCCGACCTTGCCGTTGTGCGCGGCATTGGTCTGTCCGGTCAGATGCATGGGGCGACGCTGCTTGACGCAGCCGATGCACCGCTTCGGCCTTGCATTCTCTGGAACGACACGCGGTCTGCAAAGCAGGCGGCCCGCATGGACGCCGAACCGGAGTGGCGGCGCGTCAGTGGCAACATCGTCTTCCCCGGGTTCACCGCGCCAAAGCTGGCTTGGGTCAGGGAGAATGAGCCAGAGGTCTTCGAGAAGACGCGCATGGTGCTTCTCCCCAAGGATTACCTTCGGCTCTGGCTGACGGGCGAGCATGTGGCCGAGATGTCGGACGCCGCCGGTACAAGCTGGCTGGACACCGGCGCACGCGACTGGTCCGACACGCTTCTGGCCAAAACCGGCTTGAGCCGGGATCACATGCCACGCCTGGTCGAAGGCTCCGAGGCGTCTGGCACGCTGCGCAGGAAATTGGCGGAGCGTTGGGGTCTGGCGCCCACGGTCGTTGTCGCGGGCGGTGGGGGCGACAATGCGGCGTCCGCCATCGGGATGGGCGTGACGAAGCCCGGGCAGTCTTTTGTTTCGCTCGGCACGTCGGGCGTTCTTTTTGCCGCGACAGGCGGATACGCGCCCGATCCGGCTACTGCGGTTCACACGTTCTGCCACGCGCTCCCGGATACCTGGCACCAGATGGGCGTCATCCTTGCCGCCACAGACGCGCTGAACTGGTACGCCGGATTCGTGGGCTCTGAGCCCAGCGCTTTGACCGGCGGCCTCGGACCGTTGCAGGCACCCGGGCGGACCCTGTTTCTGCCCTATCTGGGTGGCGAGCGGACGCCGCTGAACAGCGCTGACATTCGCGGCAGCTTCCTGCATCTGGATCATGCGACCGACACCGATGCAGGCACGCGCGCCGTGCTGGAAGGCGTGGCTTTCGCGCTCGCCGACTGCAAGCAAGCGCTTGGCGCGACGGGCACCCGTTTCGACACGTGCGTTGCTGTCGGCGGCGGCACCCGGTCCGACTATTGGCTAAGCGCGGTTGCGACGGCGCTGAACATGCCTCTGTTGCTGCCGGAATCGGGGGAATTCGGAGCTGCCTTCGGGGCCGCGCGCCTTGGAATGATGGCGGCGACGGGCGCAGCCGATATCGCTGAACCTCCTGCAATTGAACGCACGGTCGAGCCTAAAACCCACCTTGTCGATGCCTTCGCCGAAGCGCATGAACGGTATCGGACGGCCGCCAACGCAATGATGGACCTCTCATGACAGACTTTTTCTCCGATATCCCAGGGATCGCCTTCGAAGGTCCGAACACGACCAACGAGTTTGCCTATGCGCACTACGATCCGGACGAGGTCGTCATGGGCAAACGGCTGGAGGACCACCTGCGCTTTGGCATTGCCTATTGGCACAGCTTCGCCTGGCCGGGCGGCGACCCGTTTGGCGGGCAAACGTTCGAGCGCCCTTGGTTCGGCGACACGATGGAACTAGCCAAGCTGAAGGCGGATGTCGCCTTCGAGCTATTCTCGATCCTGGGGCAACCTTACTTCTGTTTCCACGACGCGGATGTACGGCCCGAGGGCGACAGTTTTGCGGAAGCGAAAGCGCGGCTGGAAGAGATCACCGACTACTTCGGCGAAAAGATGGAGGCGACGGGCACGAAGCTTCTTTGGGGCACCGCCAACCTGTTTTCGCATCGCCGTTTCATGGCGGGTGCCGCGACAAACCCAGACCCGGACGTCTTCGCCTATGCCGCGGCAACCGTGAAGTCCTGCATTGACGCCACCGTGAAGCTCGGCGGTGAGAATTATGTGCTCTGGGGCGGGCGCGAAGGTTACGAGACGCTTTTGAACACCGACCTGAAGCGCGAGCGCGAACAGGCTGGACGCTTCCTGTCCATGACGGTCGACTATGCCCGCAAGCTTGGCTTTAAAGGCACGATCCTGATCGAGCCGAAGCCGCAGGAACCGACCAAGCACCAGTACGACTATGACGTCGCCACAGTCTATGGGTTCCTGAAGGACTTCGGTCTTGAAAACGAGGTAAAGGTCAACATCGAACAGGGCCATGCCATACTCGCCGGTCACAGCTTCGAACACGAGATCGCGCTGGCGGCGTCCTTGGGCATCTTCGGATCCATTGACATGAACCGGAACGATTATCAGTCGGGTTGGGACACGGACCAGTTTCCGAATTCCGTCCCCGAAGTCGCACTGGCTTATTACGAGATCCTGAAAGCCGGGGGCTTCACAACCGGCGGCACGAATTTCGACGCCAAGCTTCGGCGGCAGTCGCTGGAGCCCGCCGATCTGGTGCTGGCCCATGTCGGGGCTATGGATGTCTGCGCCCGGGGGCTGAAGGCCGCCGCCGTAATGCTGCAAGACGGAACGTTGGAAGCCATGCGCGCCCAGCGCTATGCCGGTTGGGACGATGCCGCCGCGAAACAAATGTTGGCGTCATCATTGGAGGACTGCGAGGCACTGGTGCTGGATGAGAACATACAACCGTCGCCCAGATCCGGACAACAGGAGCGGTTAGAGAACATCGTGAACCGCTACCTCTGATTGAAACTGACCGACTTCTGGAAACGCGCCGTTTCAGACGAAGCCTGACATTAATCAAACTAATGCCACATTAGTTTGGCTTAATCGACTTCGTGGCAAGTGACGCGTACCCCTTGTTTCAAGTGAATTGCCACGTGTGTGCGAGTGCTGTGAGTGGGGATGCCCGGTAACAGGCGCCTTCACCTGCTGGGTCAAAGGACGGACGGGTCTGTGCCTCGTCCGTCCGGCCAAGCTTCTAGCCTATGATTGCGTTCAGCGTCGCACTAGGGCGCATCGCCGACGCGAGTTTCGCCGGATCCGGGTTGTAATACCCGCCGGTGTCCGCCGGTTGTCCGCGAACTGCCGCGAACTCTTCAACAATCTTCTCGGCATTCGCCCGAAGTTGTTCCGCAATCGGCGCGAAATGTGCCGCCAGGTCCGCATCTTCTGTCTGCGCGGCGAGGGCTTCCGCCCAATACAGCGCGAACCAGAAATGGCTGTCGCGGTTGTCGGGCTGTCCCAGCTTCCGCCCGGGCGACCGGTCATGGTCCAGAACGCCTTGCGTCGCGGCCTCGATGGCGCGGCCCATGATGGCGGCTTTCTTGTTACCGGAGGTCTCCGCCAGAAAGTCAAAACTCTCGCCCAGCGCACAGAACTCGCCCAGCGAGTCCCACCGAAGATGGTTTTCCTCCTGCAACTGCTGAACATGCTTCGGTGCCGAGCCGCCCGCACCGGTTTCAAACAAACCGCCGCCCTGCATCAGCTTCACAATCGAGAGCATCTTTGCGCTGGTGCCCAGTTCGAGGATCGGGAAGAGGTCGGTTAGGTAATCGCGCAGCACATTGCCGGTGATCGCGATGCTGTCCTTACCTTCGCGGATCGTCTCCAGTGTCAGGCGCGTCGCTTCGCGCGGCGCCATGATCCGGAACTCGTCGGCGACGCCTTCGGCCGCGAGGATCGGCTCGACGTATTTGATCAGTTCGGCGTCATGGGCCCGCGCGGGGTTCAGCCAGAAGATCGCCTGCGCGCCGGTCGCTTTCTGCCGCGAGATGGCGAGCTTCACCCAGTCCTCGATCGGCGCCTTCTTGGTCGTGGCCGAGCGCCAGATGTCGCCCTTTTCGACGGCATGCGAATGCAGCACCTCGCCACTGGCCAGCACATAGCGAATAGTGCCGTCTGCAGCAGCTTCAAACGTCGTGGGATGCGAGCCATATTCCTCGGCCTTCTGTGCCATCAGGCCGATGTTCTGCACTGCGCCGCTGGTCGTCGGGTCCAGCGCGCCGGTTTCCTTGAAGTACTTGATCGTCTCGTCATAGACCGGTGCGTAGGAGTTGTCGGGGATGACGCAATTGCTGTCAGCTTCGTTCCCGTCGGGGCCCCAGCCCTTGCCGCCAGCCCGGATCAGCGCGGGTATCGACGCATCAATGATCACGTCGGACGAGACATGCAGGTTGGTGATGCCCTTGTCGGAATTCACCATGTACATCGGCGGACGCGCGGCATAGGCGGCTTCTATGTCCGCCTTGATCTCGGCGGCCTTGTCCGCGGGCAGCGTCGCGATTTTGTCTTCCAGATCGCCGATGCCGAAGTTCGGGTTGACGCCAAGCTCCTCGAACGTGGCGGCGTGCTTTTCAAAGACATCCTTCAGGAAGATCTCGACCGCATGACCGAACAGGATCGGGTCCGAGACCTTCATCATCGTTGCCTTCAGGTGCAGCGAGAACAGCGTGCCTTCGGCTTTTGTGGCATCGATCTGCTCGGCCAGGAACGAACGCAGGGCGTTGACCGACATGAAGGTGGCATCTACGACGGTGCCTTCTTCGACGTGCAACCCGTCCTTCAGGACCGTGACGGAACCGTCGGCAGCCTCGAATTCTATCGTGGCCGCGCCAACCTGAGCGGCGGTGATGGTGGCCGATACCTCGTTCGAGAAGAAATCGTTGCCGCTCATCGACGAAACGCGGGTCTTGCTGGTGGGTTCCCAGACGCCCATGCGGTGCGGATTCGCCATGGCATAGTTCTTGACCGCCTTCGCCGCGCGACGGTCCGAGTTGCCCTCACGAAGGACCGGATTCACGACAGAGCCCTTGATGGCGTCGTATTTGTCGCGGATCGTGCGTTCTTCGTCGGTCGACGGGTCTTCCGGATAGTCGGGAACCGAGTGGCCCTGCGACTGCAATTCAGCAATCGCGCCTTTCAGCTGCGGGACCGACGCCGAGATATTTGGCAGCTTGATCACATTGGCGTCTGGCGTTTTGACCAACTGGCCGAGTTCGGCCAGGTCATCGGGGTGGTCCGTAAATGCGGCAAGGATGCGCCCGGCCAGCGATATGTCTTTGGTGCCTACCGATATACCGGCGGCCTTCGCAAAGGATTGAATGATCGGCAAAAGTGAAGCGCTTGCAAGCTCGGGCGCTTCGTCTACCTTGGTATACAATATGTCGGCGCGTCCAGTGGTGCTCATGAAATTCGGGTCCTTTGCGCTTTCAGGAATGGGCAAATGCGCTGAGAGGCGCGGCTTGCGCGACGCAATAAAACAAGCCCGACAGACGTGCAACCGTTGCCCGGCCTTCTGCGCGAACGGGCCGCAGGGTACGCTTGCATTTCGGCGAAATGCGGCGTTAACGTTGGGGCCGAGCGCCTGCAACGACAGGCAGCTTCAAAACTGGGAGGAAGTAATGAACAAGTCTATCCGTACGCTCATCGCGGGCGTCGCTTTTTCGGTTGCGGGTTCCGCGACTTTGGCGGCCGAGTGCATCGCACCGGCAAACCCTGGCGGTGGTTGGGATTTCACCTGTCGTCAGATCGGCAAGATCCTCTATGACATCGGCCAGGTCGATAGCCCTGTGCAGGTCACCAACATGGCAGGTGGCGGTGGTGGCCTTGCCTATAGCCATGTCGTGAACGAGCGCAGTGACGATGTCGATCTGATCGTCGCAGCGAGCCAGGCAACCGCGACCAGACTGGCGCAAAACGCCTATGGCGGCGCGACGGCCGACCAAGTGCGCTTCGTTGGCGCAATCGGAGCTGACCCGGGTGTCATCGTCGTGGCCGCTGACAGCCCCTACAACTCGCTTGACGACCTGATGGGGGCGATCCAGAGCGGTGAGGATATCTCGTTCGCAGGTGGTTCGGCCGCCGGCGGCTTCGATCACCTCAAAGTCCTGATGCTCGCGAAGGAAAAGGGCATCGAGGACATCCGTTCGATCAAGTATATCGGCGTCGATGGCGGTGCGGACGCGATCACCCAGACAATCGGCGGCTTCACCACCGGCATGACAGGCGACATGTCCGAAATCGTCGGCTTCCTTAAGTCGGGCGAAGTCAAGGCGCTGGCGGTGCTCACCGAAGAGCGGGTCCCTGGATTCGAAGATGTCCCGACTGCCGTGGAACAGGGCTACGAAACCGTTGCCGTGAACTGGCGCGGCCTTTACGTGCCGAAGAACATCTCGGATGAACGATTTGAAGAGTGGGGCGCCAAATTGCAGGCGGTCGCTGATTCTGACGAATGGAAGGAAGCCATGGCTGCTAACGGTCTTGCACCCTTCACGAAGGTCGGCGGTGACTTCCAGAGCTGGGTAGACGGCGTGATCGCCGACACCGAAGCCCTGTCCCGCGAAATCGGCGTCATCCAGTAAGGCGCTGGCAATGCTCAGATCAGACCGCATATTTGGTCTGGTCGTGA
>JASJDQ010000071.1 GCA_030065075.1 Paracoccaceae bacterium
GCTTCCTTCATCGTGTCCGACCCCGGCGCCTCTTCATCGAGATCGATGAAGGCCGCCTTGTAGAAATCCGGACCACCCGCCGACATCACCACCGCGTCAAAGACCGTGGCGTCCTGCCAGGCCTGTCCGCCGTGCGCAATCGGCGTCACACCGGCGGCCGCCAGTGTTTCGACGGCGGCGGTGAAGTCTTCCCAGGTCTCGGGGATGGCGATGCCATTGGCGTCCAGCACGGCCTTGTTGGCCCAGACCCAGTTGGTCGAGTGCACGTTCACCGGGGCCGAGATCCACTTGCCGTCATGCTTCGCGAATTCCTGCAAAGCGGCGGGCACCACGTCGTCCCAGCCTTCTGCCGCGGCCAGATCGTTCAGGTTGGCCAAAGCACCTTCTTTCGCCCAGTCCTGAATGTCGAAGCCGAGCATCTGCACCGCCGTCGGCGCATTGCCAGCCGTGACGCGAGCCCGCAGAACGGTCATCGCCTGCTCACCGCCGCCACCGGCAACCGGCATGTCGTTCCAGCCAACGCCTTGGCCGGACAGGTCGTCCTTCAGCACATTCAATGCGGCCGCTTCACCGCCCGATGTCCACCAATGCAGCACTTCCACATCTGCCGCCTGAACGGCAGAGGCCGTCAGCGCGGTCGCCGCCAGAAACCCGGCGATCTTCGTCTTCATGTAAGCCATTTTATTCCTCCCAGAATGTTGGCGTTCCCTTTGGCCCTTGTCGGGCATTCTGCCAACGCACTGATAGAACAGCGCGCTGGAATTCCTGTCAATCAGCAGACGGTCCCGAAGCGTTCGACCATCACGTCGAGCACGTCGTCCGGATCACGTTTCCACCAGTCGCGCGCCGAAAAGACCTCGACTTCGTAGTGGCCCGAATAACCAGTCTGTTCAACGGCATGCCGGATTGCTTTCAAGTCTGCGACTCCGTCCCCCATCATGCCACGATCCAGCAGCATGTCACTAGTGTCTTCCAACCAATCGCAAAGATGGCAGCCATAAACCCGGTCGCGGGCCCTCGCCAGGGCGTCGGCCAGGCCGGTGTCCCACCACACGTGATAGACATCCACCGCCACGCCCACATTGGCCGCACCGATCCGGTCGCAAAGGGTCACCGCCTCGGCGACGGTGAAAAGACACGTCCGGTTGCCACCGAACATCGGGTTCAAAGGCTCCAGCGCCAGCTTCACGCCCATTTGCGCGGCGAATTCGGCCAAGACCGACACACGCTCGGCCAGCACTTCCTGACTTTCCAACACGCCCTTCGTCCCCGGCTCGGTCCCGCCGGTGACGATGGTCAGCACGTCCGTGCCCAAGGCCGCCGCCATTTCGACCGACGCACGGGCCTCCTCCAAAGTGGCCGGCGCCTCCGATCCGGTGAGGTACGGCGTCCGGCACAGCCCGACCACCGTCATGCCCGCGGCGCGCACGCGCTCGCCGATCTCCACCGCCCGGTCACCGATCTCGCGGCGCCAGAACACGATGCCCCCAAGCCCCCGCTCGGCACAGGCATCGATCACGCGCTCCACCGGCCAACCCGCGCCATAGCCTTCAAGGTTATGGCCCAGCGTCGCCGTGTTCAGCGCCAGGGCGCCGATCTCCTGCGAAAGATCACGCAACCCCATAGACCCCAAGCATGCGCTTCATCCGCGCCACCGCCAAATCCGGGTCGGCCAGAAGACCGCAGGCGTCCGCCATGCGGAAGCAATCGACGAAATAGGGCAAGGGCCGCATGGACTGCGCGCCGCCCAGCATCACGAAATGGTCCTGATGTCCGTTGAGCCAGGCCAGGAAGACAACGCCGGTCTTGTAGAACTGCGTCGGCGCGCGGAAAATGAGCCGCGCCAAGGGCACAGTCGGGTCCAGCGTCGCCCGAAACCCGGCCACATCGCCTGCCCCCAATTGCCCGACCGCCTGTCCCACGGCCATCGCCAGCGGATCGAAGATCCCCAGCAGTGCATGGCTGAAACCAACGTCGTCACCCGCGATCAATTCCGGGTAATTGAAATCATCGCCAGTATACATTTTCACACCTTCCGGCAGGCGCCGGCGCATGATGATCTCTTTTTCCTTGTCCAAAAGCGATATTTTGATGCCATCGACCTTCGCCGGATCTTCCGCAATGACGGCCAACGCCGTTTCCATCGCGGCCTCGAAATCGGATGTGCCCCAATAGCCCTTCAACGCCGGGTCGAACGCCTCGCCCAGCCAATGCAGGATCACCGGCTGATCGCACGCCGCCAGCACGTCCCGATAGACCTGGATGTAGTCGTCGGGCGAAGACGCGACCTGCGCCAAGGCTCGACTGGCCATCACAACCAGCCGCCCACCGACTGCCTGGATCGCCTCCACCTGCTCCAGATAGGCGCGCCGCACATCGTCCAGCGACCGCGCCGCCTCGGCGGCCAGATGATCCGTGCCGCAACCGTTGAAGACCAACGCATCGGGCACCTCGGCCTTGGTCCGGCGGATCAATTCCAGCGCGCCCGGCCAATCCAGACCCATCCCGCGCTGCGCCGTATCCATTGCCTCGGCAATGCCCAAACCCAGCCCCGCAAGATGACGCCGGAAGGCCATCGTCGCGTCCCAATCCAATGCGGCCGGACCCGAAGGCTCGGCATCGGTAAACGGGTCCGCGACCACATGCGCGGCAGAAAACACAACCCGCGCCGGGTCCGCGCCCAGCGGCTTCGGGGCGATCGGCGTGCCCACCAGCGTATAGTCGGCCAGCCGTCCGGCCGTATCGGGAAGGGCGATCTTCATGCTCAGAACCTCGACACCAGAAGGCCGCCATCGGCATGGATGGTCTGGCCGGTTGCATAAGGAAGCCTGCCCGCCGCCAGCGTCGCGATGATCCGGCCGACATCTTCCGGCTGGCCCACGCGCGGGAAGAGCGTCAGTCCCGCCTCGGCGCGCGCCTTGTATTGGTCGATGACGGGCGCGGTCATATCCGTCTCGATCAGACCGGGCCGCACGTCGAAGACGGCGATGTTCTCGCGCCCCAACCGCACCGCCCAGGTCTTCGACGCCATCGCGGCGGCGGCTTTCGAGGCCGCGTATTCCGCGCGGGGCTCGGCCACCGCTTCGGCATTGGCCGAGGTGACATTGACGACCGAGCAATAAGCCTCGCCCCGATCCCGCGCCAAGAGCCGCTTGGCAAAAGCCTGCGTCAGAAAGAACGCGCCCTTGGCATTGACCGCCAGGCACCGGTCCCAGCTTTCTTCGCTGACATCCAGCGGATCGCCGCGGCTAAGAACGCCGACGCCCGCATTGTTTACAAGTGTCGTCAGTGGGCCAAGCGCGGCTTCGACCTCTGCCAAAGCCGCGTCATGTGCCGCCAGATCGGCCACATCGAAGGCCACCTTCATGGCTTGCGCGCCGGTGCCCCTGACCCGCTCCAACGCGCCTGCCAGTTCAGCGTCATCCGCGGGCCCGTGCACGGCAACGGCAAAGCCCTCCTCAGCCAGGGCAAGCGCCGCGCCAAGGCCAATGCCCCGGCTCGACCCGGTAACCAGGGCGACCAGGCTCACGCCAAAGCCCCGTTCTTCAGCAACTCGCGGGCAATAATCATCCGTTGAATCTGGTTCGTCCCCTCGTAGATCTGCGTGATCTTCGCATCTCTGTACAAACGTTCAACCTCGAACCCACGGATATAACCCGAGCCGCCAAAGACCTGCACTGCATCCTGCGTCGCTTTCACGGCCATGTCGCCCGCGAAACACTTGGCCATGGAACAGGCCTTCGTCGCATCCTCGCCCCGGTCGATCTTGACCGCGGCCGAATGCACCAACAGGCGCGCGGCTTCGATGTCCTTCGCCATATCGGCCAGCATCCACTGCACGCCCTGGAACTCGGCAATGGGCTGCCCGAACTGCTTGCGCTGCTGCGCATACTCCACCGCCGCTTCCAGACCGGCCTGCGCGATACCAACCGCCAGCGCCGCAATGCCCACGCGCCCCTTGTCGAGCACGCTCATCATGATGTGAAACCCGCGCCCTTCCTCGCCCAGAAGCGCGTCTGCCGGCAGCCTCACGTCCGAGAAGTTCAGCGCGCCCACCTGGCTCGCGCGTTGCCCCATCTTGTGCTCTTTCGGTCCGCGCTCCACGCCCTCGGCATGCAGATCGACGGCAAAGATCGACATCCCCCGATGCCCAGCGTCCGGGTCGGTCCGCGCTAGGACGAAGGCCAGATCGGCAACCGGGGCATTGTGGATCCAGATCTTGCCGCCGTTCAGAACCCAGCCGTCGCCATCCCGCGCCGCCGTCGTCCGAATGCCTGACACATCGGTCCCCGCCTCCGGCTCGGTGATGCAATAAGCCACCTTGGTTTTCGCGCTCATCACATCCGCCAGCCACCGGCTGCGCTGCGCCTCGCTCCCGTGGCGCACCAGCAGGGTCGAGATCAGCTCGATCAGCCCGCATTGATCCGCCACGCTGGCGTAACCACGCGACAGTTCCTCCATCACAAGCGCATAGGCCAGCGTGTCGAACCCCGGTCCGCCCATGTCTTCGGGCACACCGATCCCGAAGAGCCCAAGCGTTCCCATCTCGGCATAAAGTTCGGCCGGAAAATTCTCGTCCCGGTCCAAATCCTCGACCACGGGGCGAATGGCGCCATTCGCGAAATCCCGCGCCATATCACGCACTTGAATGTGGGTTTCGGTCAGGTACATCCCCGAATCCAGCTTGTAACTGTTTGGTTACTTTATTCGGCCTTTCCCGGCAGGGTCAAGCAAAGGCTTGCGATAATTTCGCTTGCGAATGGAACGAATCCGTCCATAAATAACCAAATAGTTACTTATGGGAGAAGCGGCATGACCCCCGACACAAAGAACAAGTTCGGACGCGTCGATCTGGAGGTCACGGCCTTCAGTTTCGGCACCGCCCCCATCGGCAATATCTTCCGCGAAATCGACGAAGAAACCTCCGACGCAATGATCCAGACGGCCTGGGATGCGGGCGTGCGATACTACGACACCGCGCCGATGTATGGACACGGGCTGGCCGAACTTCGCACCGGCCATTCGCTGCGCTGGAAGAACCGCGACGACTTCGTTCTGTCCTCCAAGGTCGGGCGCAAGCTCATCCCCGCCCGCAAGGCCGATATCGACTATGCGCCCTGGACCAATGCCGGACGCTTCACGGTGGAATTCGACTACACCTATGACGGCACCATGCGCGCCTTCGAAGACAGCCTGCAGCGGATGGCGCTCGAAAGCATGGACATCTGCTTCATCCACGACATCGACGTCTTCACCCGCGGCGACGAGCAGCCCGAGGTCTTCAAGCAAGCGATGGACGGCTCGTGGAAGGCACTGTCGGACCTGCGCGATCAGGGCGTCGTCAAGGCCATCGGCGTCGGCGTCAACGAATGGCAGGTCTGCCACGAGGCCCTGAAACAGCGCGACTTCGACTGCTTCCTGCTGGCGGGCCGCTACACTCTGCTGGAGCAAGAAAGCCTCGATGAATTCCTGCCCCTTTGCGAGGAACGCGGCGCAGCCGTGGTGGTCGGCGGCGGTTTCAACTCGGGCATCCTCGCCACCGGTGCCGTCGAAGGCGCGAAGTACAACTACGCCCCCGCCCCGCCCGAGATCATGGACAAGGTCGCCAAAATCGAAGCGGTCTGCAAGGATCACAAGGTGCCCCTGCCCGCCGCCGCGCTTCAGTTCGTCGTCGCCCATCCGGCGATCCCCAGCTTCATCGCGGGCACCCGGACAGTCGACCAGCTCAAGAAAAACCTCGACTGGTTCAGCCACCCGATCCCGCCGGACTTCTGGGCCGAGTTGAAATCCAAGGGCCTTCTACGCGAAGACGCCCCCGTCCCGGCGTAAGCGCACATGGGACGCACGCTTGGTCCCGGCCACCACGGCGCCGATGCCCTTCAAGTTGGCGACAGGATAGACTGCGGTTCGGTCACCGTGACAGGCGAGATGATCGACGCCTTCGCCGACCTGACCGGCGACCGGTTCGAGATCCACACCTCGGACGCCGCCGCGCGCCGTCATGGGTTCGAGGCACGCGTCGCCCACGGCCTCTTGGTGCTGTCGCTGATCGACGGGCTGAAAAACCAGACCACCGCGCAACTGAAAGCGCGCGCGTCGATGGGGTGGGATTGGCAGTTTCGCCGCCCCGTCCTTTTGGGGGACCGTTTGTCCGTCAGCTACGAGATCACCGAAATCGCCGACGCCCGCGCAAAGGATCAGGCGATCCTCACGCTCGCCTTCGACGTCCTGAACCAGCAGGATGTCGCCGTCCAGAACGGCACGAACCGGCTGCTCGCTTACCGCTAAGCCGATTTGCAGCCGGCCCCGTAAAAGCTAAAAGGGCGGCAAGACTCACCTGCGTGCAGAGGATGACCAAAGCATGCTTCACCAACTTCTGCTCGGTTCCCTGATAACGCTCGCTTCGCTTGTGGGCGCGGCATTGGGATGGTGGGTGCTCAACGAGGCCCTTCTGAAAATGGAGCCCTGGCTGAAGCGCCCGCCAAGGCCGATCAAAACCTTCGTCGTCATCTTCATGGTCGTATTTTCGACGATGATCATAATGTCCTTCGGCGTGTTCCTGTGGGCCGCCGTCTATGCGCAGATGTCGGTCTTCGCCACGTGGGAAGAAGCGATCTACTACTCCCTCGTCGCCTATACGACCCTTGGGCTGGGCGACGTGATTGTCCCTCAGGAACAACGGCTTATGGGGGGCATGACAGGCGCAAACGGCTTCCTGATGTTTGGCCTGATGACCGCCATGCTGACCGACACGCTCCGCCACGTGCGCCGGGTGCAGCGCAACCTGAGGGACTAGCGTCTAGACTTCGAAATCGCAGACGAAGACGCCATTCGCCCCGCCTTCCAACTCGGCCACGATGCGCGCGCCGATCGCCTGATGCACCTCGTCCACCAAATAGGCATCCCGCACAGACGTATCGCGAAAATCGAACCAGAAAAGATCGCGGAAACCGCGCACCAGCTCGTCTTCGACACTGACATTCGCACGCGACTGGAAATCGAGAATGCCCTCGATCCGGCCATCCAACGCCCTGAGGTCCGCATAAAGCGCTTCTTTCGTCGCGTCTGCCGTTCCGGGCTTGAAGCGCAGCGCCACCAGATGCCGGATCATGCGTCACCTCCAAAGTCGGGTTTTCGTTTCTCGCGAAAAGCCGCCAGCCCTTCGGCCAAGTCGTCCGACCCGGCTGCCAGCGCGCCTGCCAGCGCTTCGATGACCCGTTCCGTCTCTTCCCCTTCGGCCGCATTGATCATCATCTTGGTCAACTCGCTGGCGCGCGGGCCGCGGTCCAGCACACGGCGCGCGGCCTCTTCGGCCGCCGCCATCCCCTCGCCCGTCGGCACCACAGCGTCCACAATGCCCAGGTCCCGCGCCTCCTCCGCTGAAAAGACCTCTCCCATCAACGCCATCCGCCGCACGGCCTGCGCGCCGAAGCGTCGAACCGCACGCTGCGTGCCGGACCAGCCGGGAATGATGCCCAGACCCGCCTCTGGCTGCCCGATCTTCACATGCGCTTCGGCAATCCTCAGATCGGCGGCAGCCGCCAGTTCCAACCCGCCGCCCAAAGCATGGCCGTCGATCACCGCGATCACCGGCTGCCGAAGCCGCGCCAAGGCATCGAACGCGGCGTGCCCGTCCCGCACCCAGTGACGCCCGAACGCCTCGGCACTTTCACCGCTCCAGGCCTCGATGTCGCCGCCGGCGCAAAACGCCTTGCCTTCGCCCGACAGGATCACGACGCGCGCGGTGCCGCGCTCGATCTCGCGACACCGCGTCGCCAGATCGTCGACCATCTGGGCATCCAACGCATTCAGCTTCTCGGGCCGGTTCAGGAGCAGCCGCGCCACGCCAGTCTCCACCGAAAGAAGAATGCGTTCGCTCATACGGAAAGCCCGATCAGCCCGGGCTGGAACAGTGCCGCATCCATCTGCCGCAAATCATCGGCCACGCGCAACGTCGTCCCGGCCTGCGCCAGCACATCGCGCTCCAGATCGACGCCGGGCGCGGTTTCCGTCACCGTCAGGTCGCCGTCGATCAGCTCGATCACGCAGCGTTCAGTCACGTAAGTCGCGGATTGGCCTTGCGCGGTCGCACGGCGTCCCGAAAATGACACCTGGTCCACCTTCTCGACGATCTTGGCGGTATGCCCTTCCTTGTCGATGACAAGCTTTCCGTCCTCGATCCGCATCTTGGCGCCTGCATTGAACGTGCCCGAAAACACGATCTTCTTCGCCCGCGCCGTGATGTCGACGAACCCACCGGCTCCGGCCGTACGATGCGGCGTCGAAGACAAGCGCGAGACATTCACCGACCCGTCGGCGTCGATTTCGAGGAACGACAGAAGCGAGCAGTCGAAACCGCCCGCCTGGAAGTACGCAAACTGATGCGGCGAGGCGACGAAGGCCTCGGCATTGGAGGCACAGCCGAACTTGAAATCCAGAAGCGGTATGCCACCCACTGCGCCTTGTTCGATCACCCAGGTAACCGCGCCGTGCTGGCCTTCTTCCAGAAATATGCGCGGCACGTTGGCCGAAACGCCGAAGCCGATGTTCACCGCCCAGCCCGATTGCAGCTCTTGCGCGACCCGCCGCGCAATGACCTTTTGCACACCGAACTCGGGCACGCTGAAGGTGTCGAGCGGCCGGATCAACTCGCCCGAGATCGCCGGGTCATAGGGTGTTTCCGTCGTTTGCAGCATGTCGGGCGCTTCGACCACATGATCGACAAGAATGCCCGGCACCCGCACGTCATGGGGCCGGATCGACCCGTTTTCAGCGACCCGGCGCACTTGGGCGATGACCATGCCGCCTGTGTTATGTGCCGCCAGCGCCATTTCCATCGCCCCCAGATAGGCGCCTTCGCTTTCGAAACTCAGGTTGCCGCGCTGGTCCGCCGTGGTCGCCCGAATGATCGCAACATCCGGCGCCAAGGCTTTGAAATAGAGCCAATCGTCGCCATCGAAGGTCTCGCGCCGAACGATCGGGTCATCCTTGGCCGCGGCATTCATCGCGCCGCCGTCCTGATCGGGGTCGACGAAGGTGTCGATGCCGACCTTGGTCAGGACGCCGGGGCGCAGACCCGCGCCTTCACGTAGCATATCGAAAACAATGCCGGACGGCAGGTTATAGGCCTTGATCTTGTTCGCGGTGATCAACTGCCAGATCAGCGGCGGCTCGGCCTTTGTCGGTCCCGAGGGGTAGCTACCGCCAATGATCTTCGAAAGACACCCCGGTTTGGCGATATGGTCAACGCCCTTCGTACCGAAGAAATCCCCGGCTGCGATCGGGTGAATGGTGGTCAGGTTCCTGGGCGATCCGGTTTCGTCGAACCGCTCGCCCAAGGCGGCCAGCACCGCGTCAGGGCAGCAAAGGCCGCTCGAGGAATTCACCGCCACCATCGCGCCATCCGGGATCTTGGCAACCGCGTCTTTTGCTGCAATCACTTTCGACACAGTTTTCCCTTTCGACTGCGCATAAGTAACCATCTGGTTATATGACTATGCCAAGCCCATAGTGGTGAATCAAGGGCGGAAAACAACTGAAAAATCAAACGCTAGGCAAAGTTGTCTTTGCATTAAGTAACTAATGAGTTACTTTCCACGAAAGACTCAGCGGAGGATCCCATGAACATCTATTTCCAGAACAAGAACCAGCGCGCCTTCGGGACCTTTCCGCTGACCGGTGACGTTGCGCGAAACGCGATCCTGACGGCCGCAGAGGTCGGATATCGCGCCTTCGACACGGCACAGATGTATGAAAACGAAGCGGAAACCGGGGAAGCTCTAGCGGATACCGGACTTGCGCGCGACGAACTTTGCATCACCACCAAGGTGCATCCCGACAACTACTCGGAAGACAAGTTCATCCCCTCGGTCGAGGCCAGCCTGAAAGCCCTGCGCACCGATTACGTCGATGTGCTTTTGTTGCACTGGCCGCCCGCCGATGGCGGCGACATCGCGCCGTCGCTTCGGCTCTTGCAGGACGCGCTGAAGCGCGGGCTGACCCGGAACATCGGTGTTTCGAACTACACGGTCGCGATGATGCGCGAAGCGGTGAACATCGTGGATGCGCCGATCGTCACGAACCAGGTCGAATTTCACCCGCTTCTCAATCAGGATGTGTTGATGGCCGGCGCGAGTGAAGTCGGCATTCCGCTGTCGTCCTACTCCTCCGTCGCCCGCGGCGAGGTCTTCAAACATCCGGAATTCGCCGAGATTGGAAAGCCTTACGGCAAGTCAGCCGGTCAGGTCGTGTTGCGCTGGATCGTGCAGAAGGGTGTCAGCGTCAACACCATGTCAACGAACCCCGACAACATCCGCGCCAATTTCGAGATCATGGATTTCACCCTGTCCCACGTCGATATGGCCCGGATCGAAAAGCTGACACATACCGGCTACCGGATCGTTACCAAGGACCTCGTGCCCTGGGCGCCCGAGTGGGATTGACGGACAACGGTCTGGCCGTCACCCACGCCGCTTCTTTTCGTCGTCCGTGCGCTTCGAAGAAAGGCCACCGTTCAACAAGGCGAAAAGCAGTCTGACGTCCATGGCGACGACGACGATGCCAAGGGGTATCATCCAGAAGCCCAGAACCGGCAGTATTCCAAAGACGCCGCCGACGATCAGCAGTAGACCAAGCAGCGTGCGCGCACCCGGCGGAACGTTGCGGCGAACCCAACCCGTCCACCGCCTCCAGAGCGTTTTCAGCTTTTCCGTTCGTTTTTCGCCAGTTGGGCGGGCCAAGATGTCATCCTTCCGGCAGGCTTTGACCACTGAAATACCAGATGGTGAGACATCGTGACTTGAGCAAGATCAGCTTCCGGAATGCCCCCCATTCACCGAAACGAGAACTCCGTCCCGTCCTCATCGGGCACATCCGGAACAACGTAGATCGCCCCCCGGATCGTCGATCAGGGAGGTGGCCTGCATCTCGGCTGTTACTTTTGCCCGGGGAGGCGTTCAGGTACGGAATCCGACCGGTCGGACCGGGCCATGAAACTTCTGACGAAGCCATAGGAGCCCGCTCACCAACTGTGAAACTGCGCGCGCCGGGAAAGACTGCACCCAAGAGGTAAGTCCGAGGTGAACAGTGCGCGCGCTATCTGTTGCCCCGGATCATGTCGCTGGCCTTTTCGGCAATCATGATCGTCGGCGCATTGGTGTTCGACCCGATCAGGCTGGGCATGATCGAGCTGTCGCAGATGCGAATGCCATCGAGCCCCCGGACGCGGCATTGCGGATCGACCACGGCCATTTCGTCGGTCCCCATCTTGCAGGTGCAGGTCGGGTGGTACGAGGTCCGGCCGTACTGCCGGGCATAGGCCTCGAAATCGGCTTGCGTCTTCACGCTGTCATCCGGGAACCTGATTTCCCGGATATGTTTTTGAAGCGAAGGTTGCGAGAATATCTCGCGGCTGATCTTCACCCCTTCGACGCTTGTTTTCAAATCGTCCGGATGGCCCAAGAAATTCGGATCGATCAGCGGCGTGTCCTCGGGCTTGGCCGAGCGCAGCCTGACCGTGCCCCGCGCCTTGGGCCGGACGGTATAGGAATTGAGCGTGATGCCCGACGATCCACTGGGTACGCTCGGAACACCGGCCTCTGCCCCGGCGCCCGCCAGGAAATGGAATTGCAGATCGGGGATCTGCGCGCTTTTGTCCGCAAACCAGAACGCGCCACCCTCGACGACGTTCGACGTGACGGGGCCCGATTTGAAGAGCATGTATTCAAGGCCCGCAATGGCTGCCCAATGCGGTTTGTTGTACTTGTCCAGACTGTAGTGCCCGGTCAGTTCGGCGACGATATCGATCCCGAAGTGATCGTTCAGGTTTTCACCCACACCGGGCAGATCGTGGACGACATCGATCCCGTGTTCCTTCAGATGCGCCGCCGGTCCGACGCCCGAAAGCATCATCAGCTTCGGCGTGCCGATCGCGCCCGAGGTGACGATCACCTCGCTTTCGGCGCGGACCCGGCGCGGGTCGCCGGCACGCGTGTATTCCACGCCATGGGCGCGGGTGCCGACGAACTCGATCCGCTGGACCTGGCAACCGGTTTCCACCGTCAGGTTCGCGCGGTCCATCACGGGCTTCAGAAACCCGACGGCCGCCGAGCAGCGTTTGTAGTCCTTCGTCGTCGTCTGATAGATGCCGCAGCCCGCTTGCGTCTCGCCGTTGAAATCGGGGTTGAAGGGGATGCCAAGTTCCTGACACGACTGGACGAAAGCGCGCGTCATGGGCTGCGGGTCGGGGATGTTCGAAACCCCCAGACCACCTTCCGTGCCATGCCAATCGCCGGACAGGATCGTGTTGCCTTCGGACCGCAGGAAGTACTTCTGAATGTCCTTGAACCCCCAGCCCTCGCAGCCTTCCTCATTTGCCCAGCGGTCGTAATCGGCGGGGTTGCCGCGCGTGAAGACCTCGGCATTGATGGACGAGCCGCCGCCGATCACCCGGGCCTGGGCATAGGGGATTTCGCGATTGTTCGCATGCACTTGCGGCACGGTATTGAAGCCCCAGGTATGGGGGCCGGTGGTCATCTTGGCGAAGCCTACGGGCATGTGGATCAGGGGATGGTTGTCCTTGCCGCCCGCTTCCAGAAGCAGGACGCGGCAGGCCGGGTCTTCGGTCAAACGCGCCGCCATCACGCAGCCAGCCGAGCCGCCGCCGACGATCACATAATCATACCCCGCCTCTGCCATGGTGCCTTACCCGATCCAGTGGTTGCGCTTGCCGATCTCGATATGAACGGACTTGATCTGCGTGTATTCTTCAACCCCATAAATCCCGGCCTCGCGCCCCCAACCGGATTGCTTGAAGCCGCCGATGGGCAGTTCCGGCCCGCCCGCCAGCGTGGTGTTCACCCAGAACCGCCCGGCCTGCACCCGCCGCGTCACCATCAGCGCCTTGTCGATGTCCTTGGTCCAGACACTGGCGGCCAGCCCGTAGTCCGTGTCGTTGGCCATCGCGATGGCCTCGTCTACGGTGTCAAACGGCGTGACGGTCAGGACGGGGCCAAAGATTTCCTCCCGCGCGATGGCCATGTCCGCCGTCACATTCGAAAAGACCGTGGGCGCGATGTACCGCCCGCGCCCCAGATCAAGCGCAGCCCCACCGCACACCAGCGTCGCGCCTTCCGCTTGCCCCGTTTCGATGTACGTCAGGATCGTTGCGTTTTGCGCCTCCGTCGTGATCGCGCCCAGTTGCGTCGCCTCGTCCAGCGGATCGCCGGTGACGGCCTTGCCCAGCTTGTCGGCCACCATCTGCGCGAATTTTTCGGCCACCGAACGCTCAACGATCAGCCGCGAGCCCGAGACGCAGCATTGGCCTGTGTTGAACGCGATACCGAAGGCCACACCGTCGGCGGCGTCCTCCAGATCGGCATCGGCAAAGACGATCTGCGGGTTTTTGCCGCCCAGTTCCAGCCCGAGCTTCTTGAAGTTGGATGCGCCCGCCGCCGCCACGATGGCGCGTCCCGTGCGCGTCGATCCGGTGAACGACAGCATGTCGACATCCCCGTGCTCGGCCAGCGCCTGACCGATCGTGGGACCCGTGCCGGTGACGACGTTGAAGACGCCGTCCGGCAGTCCGGCCTCGCTCAGGATCTGGGCCAGCATCACCGTCGTCGCGCTGGTGAATTCGGACGGTTTCGCAACGATGCAGTTGCCTGAGGCCAGCACATAGGGCACGCGCTCGCAAAGGATCAGGAAGGGGAAATTCCAGGGCGTGATGATGCCGACGACGCCCACGGGTTCGCGGGTGACAACGCCGAACATACCGTCGCCCAGGTTGTTGAAAGCATCGCCGTGAAGCGACCGCGCCAGACCGCTGGCGTATTCGAACATATCGGCGCAGCCCGTGATCTCGGCCCGTGCCTGCGCAATGGGCTTGCCGCTTTCGAGCGTCTCCCAATAGGCGATGTCGTCCACGCGCTTGCGGATCAGCGCCCCGGTCCGCAAGAGCACGGCCGCACGCGCAGCACCATTCAACCCCGACCAGCGACGATCCTCGAAAGCCGTTCGTGCTGCCGATACGGCATGATCCAAATCCGCCGCACTACATTGAGGTATCTCGGTGACCGGCACGTCATGGCCGGGCGAGGTCCGCGTCATGACCTCGCGATCGCCTGCGGGCCGTTCTGCGCCATCGATGAAAAAGCCGAACGCGCGGGGCGCTTCAGGCGGTGATAGTCTGCGAGACGATTGGTCCATGTCATCCTCACGTGATGGTCCGGGTGCAAAAGCGAGAGCGGCCCGGTGTTCGAATGATCTCAACGATCGGCCACCATTTCTCCCGATCACCGCCGCTTCTTCATTGATTCTTAGCCGAATCTCCCAAGGCTCGCGGGTGGAAGGGAAGGGGTTACTCGGGCACTCCCGGCCTTAAGGGTTTCTTCAGCTTCTCGCGTCCAGGCTGGTTCGCCAATCGTTCCAGCCCCCTTCGACCGAAGACGGCGCCGAATGCCATTCCGGCATCGGCTGACCGGTGGCCGGGTCCTTGGCCGGGATGGGCAGCATCATGATCCGCTTGCAGGCGCGCTTGTAGTCTTCGTCCGACAGGAAAGCTTCCTGGATGTCGTCCCAATCGCGCCCGTCGGGGTAGCCGCCGCACATGTGAATGTCTTCGGCCATCGAGATCATCTCGTGACTGACGCCTGCCGGCATGACGATCACGTCCCCCTGTTCGATTCGAACCTTGCTCCACCCGCCCTCGCCGACGGACAGGCTGAACTCCATCCAGCCTTGCGCACAGCCAAGGCATTCATGCGTCGTCGAGTGGAAATGCGCGTATTCGTAGATGCCCGGATAGTCCCAGTTGTTCGACCAGCCGTTTTCACGAAACCGCGTCTTGACCGCCTCGGCGCCGCCGCCCGGAATGGCGTTCCGGTGGACAAGCAACGGGAACCGGTTGTTGGGGATCTTCCCTTGTGGCTTTGAAAAGTAGACTTCGGTGGTCACTGGAGTGCTCCCTTCTCACATTACGATCTGGGTTTTCAGGTCTTGCGGCCGATCAGCGAAGCTGTCGAAGGCCGCCTGGATGTCTTCAAGCGGATAGTCGGCGCCCGTGAAGGCCTTGGTCTTGATCCGGCCATGGGTCAGAAGCGTCAGCGCGTCGTGCATGTCCTGCCCCATGCCCGCGACCGAGCCCTTGACCGAGTTTTCATCGAGGATCGTCGTCAGAATATCGAGGCTCAGAGTCTCCTCCGGGCCCGTCAGGCCGAAGACCGCCAGATGCCCGCCCTTGCGCATCAGGGTCTGGGCTTGCGCATAAAGCGCGGCATTACCGACGCTTTCGATCACGATGTCCGCGCCGCGGCCTTGGGTGGCCGACTGGACGGCATCCTGCAACTGATCCGGCAAGACCGCGATGTCCGCGCCACCTTCTTTCGCCATGTCCAGACGGGCCTGGCTGATGTCCGAGACGATGATCGGGGCGGCACCAATGGTGCGCAGAAGCTGCACATGCAGGTTTCCGATGGGTCCCGCGCCGATCACGACGACAGTCTGCCCGAAGGTGACGCGGGCCTTCCGTGCGGCGCGCACCACGCAGGCGAGCGGCTCGGTCAGGGCGAGCACCTCTGCCGGAGTTTCCGCCGGGGCCGGGATCACCAAGCGCGCCGGGACCGAGATGTATTCGGCAAAGGCGCCGTCCATCGTAATGCCCATCTGTTGCATCTCGGGGCAATTCAGGATCTCGTTCCGGCGGCACCAGTAGCACCGCGTACACCCGATGTTCATGTCGACGACGACCGGTTTGCCTTCGCTCAGGTCGCTGACACCCGCGCCCACCGCCGCGACGTGTCCTGTGAACTCGTGGCCGGGGATCATCGGCAGGCTTTCGGCAGCGTAGTGCCCGTGGAAGATGTGCATGTCCGTGCCGCAGATGCCCGTGCGCGCGATGCGGATCAGCGCCTCATCCCGCTTTGGCTCGGGGCGCGGGACGTCGCGGACCTCGAACCGGCCCGGTTCGATCAAAACGGCGGCGCGCATCGTGCTCATTTGACGACACCCCGCAGTTTCGAGCGGTCGATCGTCAGCGCGATGGCGACGATCAGCACGATGCCGAAGACCATCTGCTGCTGCGTCGCATCGACTTCGAGATAGACCATGGCCGCGCGGATCACCATCACGATGAGCGTGCCGATGGCGGTATTGATCACACCGCCCACACCGCCCGTAAGCGGCGTGCCACCTACCAGAACCGCCACGATGGCCAAGAGCAGGAACCCGTTGGCAAGATTGGCGTCCCCGCCCGAGAGCTTGACCGAGAAGATCAGCCCGGCGATGGCGGCGAAAATGCCCGAGATGCCGAAGGCGATGATCTTGACCCGGTCGACGTTGATGCCCGAGGCGACGGCGGCCAGTTCGCCCGCGCCCACGGCCTTCAGCGCGCGTCCAAACGTGGTGCGCGTCTGGATGAACCAGGCGATTGCCAAGAGGATCACCGCGATGGCCAATTCGTGCGGTACGCCGGCGGTGTTGCCGAACATCCAGCCAAAGCTTTCGTCCCTGAGCGTTGCATCCATGTAAAGCGCGCGCTGGCCCGAGAGCCATTTCGCGATCGAAAGCGCGACGAACCCGATGGCCAGCGTCGAGACGAAGGATGGCACATAGAGGCGCGTCGTCACATAGCCCGAGACGATGCCAAACAGGCCACCCGCGACGATGACGATCAGCGCGATGCCCAGCCCGAATTGCGCCAGATAGACTGTCGCGATCACCGTGACCATGTTCGCCAATTGCTGCACCGAAAGGTCGATGCCACCGATGTAAATCGCAAACGTCATGCCCAGCGCCATGATGAACAAAGGCACGATGTCGGCCATCAGAAGGATCAAACCGCCCGGGTTGAAGAAGCTGGGGTTGGCAAGGCCCACAAGACCCGCAAGCACCAGCAGGGTGATCCAGGGGAAATGCGGCTTCAGACGTTCAAGGTCCATGTCATCCCTCAGATCATGTGATG
>JASJDQ010000072.1 GCA_030065075.1 Paracoccaceae bacterium
CCAAACACACGGATCGTCACTCGATCGGCGACAGGATCTTGCCCGGGTTCATTATATTGTCGGGATCGATGGCCCGCTTGATGGCTTTCATGGTCGCCATCGCACTCGGGTGTTCCTTTTCCAAGGACACCATCTTGCCCTGTCCGACCCCATGTTCGCCAGAAATGGTACCGTCCAGTTCGATGGCCAGATCGCTTAGGAAGTTCAGGAAGTTGTCACACTGAGCGCGCTCGTCCATGTTGTCCTTTTCGATCAGTGCCGTGGTGTGGAAATTGCCATCCCCCACATGGCCCAGGATCGGTGCGAGCAGACCCAATTCCTTGGCCTTGTCCTGTGCCCGTGTCACGGCCTCCGCCAGGTTCGAGATCGGAACGCACACATCACTCGCCACCGCATCGGCGCCCGGTCGCAGCCGCAATTGCGCGAAATAGGCGTCGTGGCGCGCCTGCCATAACTTCGTGCGCGCCTCGGCGCTGGTGGTCCATTCAAAGCCCGTGCCGCCCGCGTCATCCGCGATCTCGCCAAACGTTGCAGCTTGCTCGGCAACGCCCGCCTCCGAGCCATGAAACTCCAGCAGCAAGAGCGGGCTTTCCGGCAAGTCGAGCCCCGCATAAGCGTTGATCGCGCGGACGCTGTCGGTGTCCAGAAGCTCGATCCGCGCCACTGGCACACCCATTTGAATGGTCAGGATCACCGCGTTGCAGGCACTTGTCACATCCGGGAACGTGCAGCGCGCCGACGACATCGCCTCGGGCACACCATAGAGCTTCAGCGTCAGTTCCGTGATCAGCCCAAGCGTGCCCTCGGAGCCCACCAAGAGCCTCGTCAGGTCATAACCCGCGGATGACTTCTTGGCGCGGCCGCCGGTGCGAATGATCTCGCCATTGGGCAACACCGCCTCCAGCGCCAGCACATTATCCTTCATCGTCCCATACCGGACGGCATTCGTGCCGGAGGCGCGCGTTGCCGCCATACCGCCAAGCGAGGCGTCCGCGCCCGGATCAATCGGAAAGAACAAGCCCGTATCCCGCAGGTATTCGTTCAGCGCCTTCCGCGTCACACCGGGTTGCACAACGACATCAAGGTCTTCCGGATGCACCGCCAGAACCTGGTTCATCTGGCTCACATCAACCGAAAGACCGCCCGCCGGTGCATTGACATGGCCCTCAAGCGAGGTGCCGGTGCCAAAGGGGATAATCGGCACACGGTGGTCCGCCGCCACGCGCACGATGTCCGCCACCTCTTCGGTCGACTGAGCAAACAGCACGGCGTCGGGCGGCTGGTTCTCGATCCAGGTGGTCGTGTGCGCATGCTGCTCGCGTATGGACTGGCCGGTTTGCAGCCGCTCGCCAAAACGCTGCTTCAGGATTCCAATGGCGGTTTCGATACCGGTTTCGTTGCGGGGCAAGTGTGCAATCTGAGCCATGGCGCGACACTGGCCCGCTTGAAAATTGGGCGCAAGAGGAAGCTGCACGGGCAATCGTGAGCAATTTTTTGACAATGCTTTGAAAAAATGTGGCGATTTCCTGCCGTTACGCTGCGGAAATCATGTTTTACTGTCATTCTTTCGCCATCTTTCGGAAGAATCGTGTCACTCGCGGCATCTGCCTGCCGCCACCATGTGGGGACATGAGAAAAATGAACGTGCTGACCGCTTTATCAATCACTCTTCTGGGGCTTTTGATCATCTGGTTTGTGTGGCCTCTAATCGCCGACCCAATCGCGCGCCGCCGTGCCGAACGTGCAGGGCGACGCGATACGCGTCGCGACGACTTCTTCCGGTCGCTTGCCGACAACACCGGACCAAAAGGTCATCTGGTCCGCGTCGAACGCGGCTGATCGACCCAATACTGCCTTCTTCGAAAAAAGCTGCGCCCGGGTGCCTTGCAGGCCCCGGGTGCCGCTACTAAGACTCTGGCAACACCTCCGGCGTAGAAGAACGCCAAGACACGAAGGCAGGCATTTCATGAAAGACCCGATCGAGACGTATATGAACCTTGTTCCAATGGTCGTTGAACAGACCAGCCGCGGGGAACGGGCCTATGATATTTTCTCCCGACTGCTGAAAGAACGCATCGTTTTCGTCAACGGTCCCGTGCATGACGGGATGAGCCAGTTGGTCGTCGCACAGCTCTTACACCTCGAGGCGGAAAACCCGTCCAAGGAAATCAGCATGTACATCAACAGCCCGGGTGGCGTGGTCACCGCCGGGCTCTCAATCTACGACACGATGGAGTATATCCAGCCCAAGATCGCGACCCTCGTCGTTGGGCAGGCGGCCTCCATGGGCTCTCTCCTTCTGGCGGCCGGCGAAAAGGGCATGCGCCTGTCTCTGCCGAACAGTTCGATCATGGTTCACCAACCGTCCGGGGGCTTCCAGGGTCAGGCAACCGACATCATGATCCACGCCCGTCACACGGAACGTCTCAAGACCCAGTTGAACGAGATCTACTGCAAGCACACGGGACAAAGTTTGAAGAAAGTCGAAGACGCGTTGGAGCGCGACAACTTCATGACGCCCGAAGAAGCGAAAGAATGGGGCCTTATCGACGAAATTGTTGCCACCCGTGCGAAGTCGGACGACAACGATTCCTAAGTCGTTTAATCAATTTGCGAGTTTTGCGTTGTACAGGGTTGCCGTTCCGCCTAGGGTTTGACGAAACGCGGGTGGGGCAGGCGTCGAGCAAGATAAGGTAACTGTTATGGCGAATAATTCCGGCGGCGACAGCAAGAACACGCTCTATTGCTCATTTTGCGGCAAGAGCCAGCACGAAGTACGTAAACTCATTGCCGGGCCAACAGTTTTCATCTGCGACGAATGCGTCGAACTTTGCATGGACATCATTCGCGAGGAAACGAAGACCGCTGGTCTCAAGTCGTCTGACGGTGTTCCGTCCCCACGCGAAATTTGCGATGTGCTGGATGAATACGTGATCGGTCAGGCGCATGCGAAACGCGTGCTCTCGGTCGCGGTCCACAACCACTACAAGCGCCTGAACCATGCCGGCAAAACCGACATCGAACTGGCGAAATCGAACATCCTCCTGATCGGCCCCACGGGCTGCGGCAAGACGCTTCTGGCGCAGACGCTGGCGCGCATCCTTGATGTGCCCTTCACCATGGCCGATGCGACGACGCTGACCGAAGCGGGCTATGTCGGTGAAGATGTCGAAAATATTATCCTGAAGCTGCTTCAGGCGTCCGAATACAATGTCGAACGTGCACAGCGCGGCATCGTCTATATCGACGAGGTCGACAAGATCACCCGCAAGTCCGACAACCCCTCGATCACGCGGGACGTTTCGGGCGAAGGCGTGCAACAGGCGCTTCTGAAGATCATGGAAGGCACCGTTGCCAGCGTCCCACCGCAAGGCGGACGCAAGCATCCGCAGCAGGAATTCCTGCAGGTCGATACGACGAACATCCTCTTCATCTGCGGCGGCGCCTTTGCCGGTCTCGACAAGATCATCGCGCAGCGCGGCAAGGGCTCGGCCATGGGTTTTGGCGCTGACGTGCGCGACCCGGACGAAAAGTCGATCGGCGAGCACTTCAAGGACCTCGAACCCGAGGACCTGCTGAAGTTTGGCCTGATCCCCGAATTCGTCGGCCGTCTGCCCGTCATCGCAACGCTCGAAGACCTGGACGAAGACGCGCTGGTCACCATCCTGACCGAACCGAAGAACGCACTCGTCAAGCAGTACCAGCGTCTTTTCGAATTGGAAGACGCGCAACTGACCTTCACCGACGATGCGCTTTCGGCCATCGCGAAAAAGGCGATCGAACGCAAGACTGGTGCACGCGGTCTGCGGTCGATCATGGAAAACATCCTGCTAGATACGATGTTCGACCTGCCGGGCCTCGACAGCGTGGAAGAGGTCGTGGTGAACGAAGAAGCCGTCAGCGCCGAAAAGAAACCTCTGATGATCCACGCCGATCCGAAGCAGGAGCCGGCCAGCGCAAGCTGACGGGCAGGGGCCATGACGTTCGGTGCCCCCACACCCATCCTGCGCAGCTTCGATGAAGCGAAGGCGCGCGAGTTCTATATCGATTTCCTGGGCTTCGAGATCGAGTTCGAACACCGCTTCGGACCCGATGCGCCGCTTTACATGGGACTGCGACGAGGTGACTGCGCTCTGCACCTAAGCGAACACCACGGGGACTGCTCCCCGGGGGCGCAAGTGCGGATCCCGGCATCGGGTCTCAAGGCCTATACGCAAGAACTGCGCGACAAGAGATATAAATACGCCAACCCGGGCGACCCCACCGAAAAGCCTTGGGGGCTCTACGAGGTCTCGATCCGCGATCCCTTCGGCAACAGCCTCACGTTCTTCGAGCCACCGGAATGACGCGTCGCCTGATCTCGACCGGATCACCCTTCGAAAAACAGATCGGTTACTCCCGCGCCGTGGTTGTCGATGGCTGGGTCTTCGTGGCGGGCACCACAGGTTATGACTATGCCACTATGGCGATGCCAGAAAACGTGGTGGATCAGTGCCGGAATGCCCTTCAAACCATCGAGACCGCTTTGAAAGAGGCGGGCGCGACGCTGAATGATGTCGTCCGCGTGCGCTACATCCTACCCGACAAAGCCGACTGGCCCGCCTGCTGGCCCGTGACGTCCGAGGCGTTCGCGAACGCCAAACCAGCCGCCACGATGCTGGTCGCAGACTTGCAGGAAGCCGACATGAAGATCGAGATCGAGGTCACGGCCCGTCTGCCCTAAGGATCGGCGATGCGACGCCACATCCACTGGATCTTGGCCCGCAAAACGGGCATATGTCAGGCAAGCCAAGAAAAGGTCCGAAACATGGGCATTCTCAACACCATCCTGCGCGCCGTCACCTGGTGGAACAGCCAGACCTGGGGCACCCAGCTTTACACCTGGCGCAAAGGCGAAAGGGTCGGCGAAGACGACCAGGGCAACGTCTTTTACCAATCGAAAGAAGGCCGCCGCTGGGTCATTTTCAACGGCGAAGCCGAAGCAAGCCGCGTGTCGCCCGAATGGCACGGCTGGCTGCACTACACCTGGGACGAACCGCCGACGGAAAAGCCAGTGGTCCACAAAGATTGGGAAAAGCCGCATCAGGAAAACCTGACGGGCACGTCGGAGGCCTATGCCCCCGCCGGATCGCTCAGACAGGCGCAACCGGCGGACCGTACGGACTACGAGGCCTGGGCACCGGAGTAAGCCGCACATGTCTGAACACATCACAGAAGTCATCACCGGCGGTGCAGTACTGGCGGTCGCAGCAGGTTTCCTGCTTTATGCCGGTCAGGTCGGCGGTGTCGGCATCGGCCAATCCGGCATGGACACCTACACCGCCTCTTTCCGGTCCGCCGAAGGGATCGGGATCGGCACCGATGTCCGCCTGGCGGGCGTAAAGGTCGGCAGTGTCTTGGAAATGGAGCTTGACCCCAAAACCTTCCGGGCGGAAACCAAGTTCACCTTGCAGGAAAACGTTTTGCTTCCCGACGACACGGCGGTTGTGATTTCTTCCGAAGGCCTGTTGGGCGGAAGCTACCTGGAAGTCCTGCCCGGCGGGTCGCCGTTCAATCTGGAACCGGGGGCCGAGATCGAAGACACGCAAAGCTCGATCTCGATCGTTCAACTGCTGTTGAAATTCGTCTCGGGCGAAGAAGAATGATCCGCGCGATTGTTGTCCTGCTGGCCTTGACCACAGCGTCATTCGCCCAGGATCAGGGGGCGTCTATCGTGACATCCCCCATAGACGGCGCAACCGCAGTCATCCCGGACGTGCCCGCCAACGACGTCCGTGCGCTTAGTGGGAATGGGGCGGAGCTGAAAGGCCTCGACAAGGTTTCGGGCGATGTCGTCGATCTCAAACTGGAACGCGGAGGGGCAACCAGTTTTGGCCGCTTGCAGGTGGTACTTGGCGATTGTCGTTATCCCGAAGACAACCCGGCGGGTGAGGGCTATGCTTGGCTGACGATCAGCGATCCGGTACGTGAAGCAGTTGTCTTCGAAGGCTGGATGGTCGCGTCCAGCCCGGCGCTCAACGCGCTGGATCACCCGCGCTACGACATCTGGGTCATCCGCTGCACAACGGCCTGAGGGTCAGTTTCCAACGGCAAAGCATTGATATTGTTAGGAGCTTCGACCGCTTCCCGCAGAAGCGCGTGGTATTCGCGCCGCGTGATTTCGACCGCCCCCAAGGATGCCAGGTGATCGGTCAGAAACTGCGTATCGAACAGCGCGAACCCCGTTCGACGCAAATGGTCAATGGCCCAGGCCAACGCCATCTTCGACCCATCGGTGCCAGCTGAAAACATGCTTTCGCCAAAGAAGGCCGCCCCCAGAGACAGGCCATACATGCCGCCCACCAGACGGTCGCCATGCCACACGCCGAAAGCATGGGCGTGCCCACGGTCGGCCAGGTCCAGCACAAGCGCGCGGATCGTGCTGTTGATCCACGTGTCATCGCGTGCGGCGCATCCATCAAGGATGTCTTCGAACGCAACGTTCAGGGTGGCGTGCACGTTTCCCCGCCGCATCCGTCGCGCCAACGACCGCGACATGTGAAACCCATCCAGCGGAAAGACACCGCGTTGCCGGGGATCGACCCAATGCACGTTAGGGTCATCGGCGCTCTCGGCCATGGGGAAAATGCCCGCCGCATAAGCGCCAAGCAAAAGCTCCGGGGTCAGGGCACGATCACTCATGGTGTGCAGAGTAAGCGATTTCTGGGTAGAAATCGCTGCAGAAAATGCGCACTTTCTGCCTCACTCCAAATTGGCGTCGAGCCACTTTTCCAGCCAATGGATATTGTAGTCGCCCCGCAAGACCGCCTCTTCGCTCAGAAGCGCATTGAAAAGGGGCACTGTGGTGTCGATGCCGTCGACGATCAGTTCGGACAAGGCGCGGGCAAGGCGCGCCAGCGCTTCTGGCCGATCGCGACCGTGGACGATGAGTTTGCCAATCAGCGAGTCGTAGTAGGGCGGGATCGAATAGCCGTCGTAGATGGCCGAATCCATCCGCACCCCCAAACCGCCAGGGGCGTGATACTGGCTGATCCTGCCGGGGCTGGGCGAGAAATGCGGCAGCTTCTCGGCGTTGATCCGGATCTCGATCGCGTGGCCGTTCACCACCAGATCGTCCTGCGCAAATGACATCGGCTGCCCCGCCGCGACACGGATCTGCTCGCGGACCAGATCGACCCCGAAGATGGCTTCCGTCACAGGATGTTCGACCTGCAGACGCGTGTTCATTTCGATGAAATAGAACTCGCCGTCTTCGAACAGGAACTCGATGGTGCCCGCGCCGATATAGTTGATGTCCGCCACCGCTTCGGCGCAGATCTTGCCGATGCGCGCGCGTGTCTCGGCATCGATGGCCGGGCCGGGGGCTTCTTCGAAGACCTTCTGATGACGGCGCTGCAACGAGCAATCGCGCTCGCCCAGGTGAACCGCATTGCCCTTGCCGTCGCCAAAGACCTGGATCTCGATATGCCGAGGCTTCTCGAGGTACTTCTCGATATAGACCTCGTCGTTTCCAAAGGCGGCCTTGGCTTCCGACCGCGCCGTCGAAAACGCGTTTTCCATCTCGGCGGCCGTGCGCGCCAGTTTCATGCCGCGCCCACCACCCCCGGCGGTCGCCTTGACGATGACCGGATAGCCGAACTCTTCGCCGATCGCCTGCGCTGCCGCCAGATCGGGCACGCCGCCGTCCGAGCCCGGCACGCAAGGCACACCAAGCTTCTTCATGGTATCCTTGGCGGTGATCTTGTCGCCCATGATCCGAATGTGCTCGGCGGACGGGCCAATGAAGGTGATTTGGTGATCTTCCAGGATCTGCGCGAAGTTCGCGTTCTCGCTCAAAAAGCCGTAGCCCGGGTGGATGGCCTGAGCGCCGGTGATCTCGCAGGCCGAGACAATCGCTGGGATCGAGAGATAGCTTTGCGCCCCGGATGGTGGGCCGATACAGACACTTTCGTCGGCCATGCGGACGTGCATTGCGTCGGCGTCAGCGGTCGAATGGACGGCGACCGCGCCGATCCCCATTTCGCGGCAGGCCCGGATGACACGAAGGGCGATCTCGCCCCGGTTCGCGATCAGGATTTTGTCGAACATCCGCCCGACCTTACTCGATCACCATGAGCGGTGCGCCGAATTCCACAGGCGCGCCGTCTTCGACCAATATTCGCTTCACCGTCCCAGAGGTGGGCGAGGGGATCTGGTTCATCGTCTTCATCGCCTCGACGATCAGAAGCGTCTGCCCCTCGTCGACGGTGTCGCCCACCTTGACGAAGGCCGCCGCACCCGGTTCGGGCGAAAGATAGGCGGTGCCCACCATTGGCGAGGTCACCGCGCCCGGAAGCGCGGCGGGATCGTCCGTCTCGACCGCTTGAGCCGGTGCGGGTGCTGCCGCGGTGGGCGC
This sequence comes from Paracoccaceae bacterium, assembly GCA_030065075.1. GTDB lineage: Bacteria > Pseudomonadota > Alphaproteobacteria > Rhodobacterales > Rhodobacteraceae > JAJDOD01. Next base: position 8,396 of record JASJDQ010000072.1, read on the forward strand.
AGGCGAAGCCGCTGGCGCTACGGCGGCGGGCGGCGCGGCAATGGCAACGGTCGGCGTCGCAGCCGGAGCCATCCGGCTGACACGCACGTTCAAACTGCCTTCGTCGGCATAGTCGCGCTTCACTTGCAGTTCAGAAAGATCGTTCTCGCTCAGAACCTCAGCCAACGCCTTTATGAATTCGACGTCGTCTTCGTGCGATCGCTTGGTCATATCCGCCCTCGGTCTGCCCGGTCTTATTCGTTCCCAGACTTATAGAGCGGCAATGTCCCAAGGGAAAGCGGTGAAAATTTGCCGGGTCCGTGCACCCTATGTGCCGGAAAGAGATGGCCCCGCCGATGGCCGGCGGGGTTTCAGTTGACCGCTGCTAAAGCTTAGGCGTCCCGACGTCTCAGCACCGCGAGTCCACCAAGGCCTGCGAGCAACAGCAGCGCACTGGCTGGAAGCGGCACGGCCGTTGCGCTGATCTGATCCTGCCCCGAGTTCGAGTAGACCGTAAATCGGTATCCGCCGGTCGAGGCGGTTTCCAAGCCATCCAGATAAGATTGCGCCTGGCCGATCAGGTTCTGGTCGGTGATCGAATGGTTGCCGCGGGTCACATCAAGATCGGTTTCGGTTTCCGCGATGAGTTCCCAAAGGGCCACCTGAAAGGCCGCCGCACTTGTTCGATCTGTGACGCTGGCATAAGCGGATGTAAACAGCCGATCGATGTTATCGACGACAGACGCGTTTTCCGTGACCGTGAAGGCTTCGCTCAGATTCAGATAGCTGTACGGGTCGATACAAAAGGCGACGATGGCGTCCAGACCGTCCATGAAACGGAACGCACCGGCGGTACCGCGATAGGTTTGGCCAACGGGCGCGCCGCGGTCCCCGATGGTTTGGTGGACACGCTCGTACCAGCCCTCGGTGCCATAGACGGAATTCGTTTGTGTGGTGAGGGTGACCGTTCTGGCCTCGACCTCTGTCGTTCCAAGAAGGAGCGTTGCCGCCGCTGCGCTCAGTAGTCCGCGACTGAAATTCATGACTGAAACACCTTTTACAATTCTACCCTGCACGAGGGCAGAACCATAGCCGAGGTGCGCGCCATTTTGCGGAGATTACTCAAAATCAGCGGAATGCGCGCCGAAATCGTCTTACATCGGGCGACAAAGCAAGAGCGATTTCGGGTTTGTTGAAACACCCGATACAGCGTCCGAATCCTGCGTCGGCGCGAAAGCTGTTACCGTGCGACGTTCACACTGGAGGGCTCGCGCCCTTCCGAGAGCGTACGGGTCTCTGCAAAACTGGCCTCCGCCCGTTCTGTCGGGGTTGGCGGCGGATCGGCTTGTTCGGGTCCGGGGTCGTCAAACTCGGTTTCGGGCACCGAGGAATCCGTTTCGGTCGCCGCCTCAACGTCCGGACGTGTCGCCGTCTCAACTTCTGTCGAAACTTCCGGCGGATCGAACGCAACGCGGGCTTGCCGTTCCAAGGGGCTTTCTTCGAACGCTGGTGGCGGACCGGCGGGCGCGTCGGCCTTGATAGGCGCGCGGTTTGTCTGCTCGGCCGTTTCCTGATCGCGAAACCGCGGCGCGACGGCGGATTGTTCAGGGGCAGCAACCGCCTTGGCAGTCTCGGCTTTTACATTAGACGCGGCACTTTCGCCCGCGCTTGAACGCGCTGTCTCGGGCGCTTGCGGCTCTGCCGCGCGCTGAGCAGTTTGTGTCGATACGGGCTGAGCCGGTTTCACGGCCGCAGTCGTCGCTGTCGCAGCAGGTAGCATCACCCGGGTCCCTCATCAAAGACCCCCACGCCACTGTGATGACACAAAAGGCGTTACGATTCGGTTAAATTTGGTAAGCATTGGGAGACAAGTGGGTGGCCAGACCACCAAAACGCCGACTGGAGGACCGGAAGTGACGCAGCACGACATGACCCTCGACGAAACCCAAATCCGCATCGATCTTGCAGCCGCCATCCGGCTTTCGTGTCGCGAGGGCTGGCACGAAGGCGTCGCAAATCACTTCTCGGCGGCCATCAGCGCGGATGGGAATAAGTTCCTTGTGAACCCACGCTGGGTGCATTGGAGCCGGGTCCGGGCGTCGGACCTGATCCTTTGCGATGCCGATGATCCGTCGACCATGGATCGCGCGGACGCGCCGGACCCTTCTGCCTGGTCTATCCACTCGGCGCTTCATCGGAACCTGCCGCAGGCGCGCGTGGCCCTTCACATCCATCCGCCGCACGCGACTGCACTCGCGGGCCTGAAGAATCCAACGATCTATCCCATCGATCAGGTGACCGCGCGCTGGTACAAGCGGCTGGCCTATGATCTGGCCTTTGGCGGCATCGCGACCGAGGGCGAGGAAGGCGAGCGCATCAGCCGAAGCGTCGGCAACCATGGCGCAGTGATGATGCAGAACCACGGGGTCACCACCTTTGGCGCGACCGTCGCCGAAGCCTGGGATGCGCTTTATCATCTGGAGCGGGCCGCCAAGACGCAGGTTCTGGCCTATGCCACCGGTCAGCCTTTGGCGATCATGTCCGACGATCTGGCCGAAGCCACTGCAGCGGAATGGGAGACCTACAAGGACGCCGAATTCGCCCATTTTTCCGAGATGAAGCGGGTGCTCGACAGGGAAGCGCCGGACTACAAGGACTGATGCGCGTCGCGGTTTCGCATCAGGGATTGCGCCACCTTCGGTGCCGCGGTGGGGCCGCACGATGCGCGCGCGGCCATTGCGTATTTTCGGCAAGATGAAGCAACATGGCGCGCCCCGGCCGGGCCGTCCGGAGGATGCAGAAGCCTGTGCCGACATCCTGAACGACTGGATTGATGCGCGAGAGTGGATGCCGCGCATTCACACACGGGACGATGTGCTGGCGTTCTATCGCGACTTCGTTTTTCAGGAGCGTGAAGTTTGGGTGGTGGAAGAACCGGTCGAAGGCTTCATGGCGCTTGACCGACAGGCCGCGTGTGTGACTGCTTTATATACGTCGAACCCCGGTCGGGGCCACGGTAAGCGGCTGCTGGATCACGCCAAATCCGGGCGCAACCGGTTGGAACTGTGGACCTTTCAGGCCAACGGCGGGGCGCGCCGGTTCTATGCGCGCGAGGGTTTCCGGGAGGTCAAAGAGACGGCCGGTGAGAACGAGGAAGGTCTGCCGGATGTCCTGCTTCGCTGGGATCGCTGGCCGATCCGTGTGGCAGAGACGGAGGATGCCGGGACTTGCGCGCGCATCGTCCACGACTGGGTGAGACGCACGTCCTGGATCGAAGAGCTGCACACGCGGGATGCCCTAACAGCCATGATCGCAGAAGCCATGCCGAAGCGGGATATCTTTCTGATCGGTGAGCCGCCCGCGGGGTATCTGTCATTGAACCTGGAGACATCTTTGATCGGTGCCTTCTATCTGGATGCGCCCGGTCAGGGCATGGGCAAAGCCATTCTGGACCACGTCAAGGACGGGCGCGATTACCTGCAGCTTTGGACCCATGAGCCCAACAAGGCGGCACAGCGGTTCTATGCCCGCGAAGGGTTCGAGCCGGTCGAACGCAATCCGAAAGGCGACGACGGCCTTCCGGAAATCCGGATGGTATGGCGGAGAAGTGCGGCAGACCGGCAGTAAATTGCCCAGAAATGTGGCACAAAACCCGCATTTTTCCCCGTTTCCGCGGAAGGGCATTGGGGGAAACTCTTTCTTGTCTTTAAGATCGTAGGCGAGCGCGGGGGCACATCGCGCCGAGGCAGGAAAGATAATATGACAGAATTCGTGAAACTCGCATGGCGCGGGGGCAATCACCGTCAAAGGGCGTGGAGCCTTTGGCGCAAGTGGTGGCGCCGGGCGCTTTGAAAGATCGGTTAACTTGTCTTGCTCAAGACGCAGGGGCTTGATACGCCTCTGAAAAAGAGGTTGAGCACATGAGCGAGACGCTGAAAAGCGCCGATATCGGGCTGATCCAGCAGATCATCCCGCACCGCTATCCCTTTTTGCTTGTTGACCGCGTGATTGACATCACCCCTGATGACACCGGCACCGGCATAAAGAACGTCACGATGAACGAGCCTCAATTCACCGGCCATTTCCCGGGTCAACCGGTCTTCCCGGGCGTGCTGATGGTGGAAGCCATGGCGCAGACGGCGGCGGTGATTGTGGGCGTCAACAACGATCTGGCGGGCAAGAACATCGGCATCTACTTCATGGCGCTTGATGGCGTGAAATTCCGCAAGATGGTGACACCGGGCGATGCCTTGCATCTCAATATCGAAAAGCTGCGCGGCGGCGGCAAGGTCTGGAAGTTCAGGGGACGTGCCACGGTGGGCGAAGATCTGGCGTGCGAGGCGGAATTCACCGCCATGATGGACCTGCCCAAGTGATCGATCGCTCGGCCAGCATCCATCCGACAGCCGTTATCGAGGATGGTGCCACGATCGGACCTGACGCAAAGGTCGGGCCGTTCTCTCTGGTTGGTGCAAATGTAACGCTTGGCGCCGGCGTGGTTCTGAAGTCGCATGTCGTCGTTTCAGGGGTCACGAGCATTGACGAGGAAACGGTTGTCTTTCCCGGTGCGGTCGTGGGCGAAATTCCGCAGGACCTTAAATTTCGAGGTGAAGAAACCCGGCTAACGATTGGAAAACGCAACCGTATCCGCGAGGGCGTGACGATGAACACCGGCACCGAAGGCGGCGGTGGTGTGACGGTCGTCGGCGATGATTGCCTGTTCATGACAGGTGCCCATGTCGCCCACGACGCGAATGTGGGCGATAGGGTGATCGTCGCCAATCAGGGCGCCATCGCGGGTCATTGTGTCATAGAGGACGATGTCATCATCGGCGGTCTCTCCGGCATTCACCAGTTCGTACGCATCGGCAAGGGCGCGATCATCGGTGCTGTGACCATGGTGACGAACGATGTCATACCCTACGGCCTCGTTCAGGCCCCCCGGGGCGAGTTGGACGGCCTGAACCTTGTTGGCCTTAAACGCAAGGGCGTGGCGCGCGAGGACATCACAGCGCTTCGGGCTGCTTTCCAGATGCTGGCGCAGGGGGAAGGCGCGTTTCAGGACCGCGCCCGTCGTCTGGGCGAAGAAGCCGAAAGCGAGTACGTCCGTGAGATCGTCGATTTCGTATTGGGAGCGTCGGATCGCAGCTTTCTGACGCCCGAGCGTTAACCGCGTGCTAGCTCTGATCGCAGGCCAGGGCGCGTTGCCGGAACATATCGTCGATGCCTTGCCTGACCGCCCGCATATCGCGGCCCTGGACGGGTTTCTGCCCGACAGGATCGAGCCCGACCAGACGTTCCGTATCGAGCATCTGGGTAGCTTTTTGACAGGTCTGGGCGAGCGCGGCGTGACACAGGTTTGCTTTGCGGGTGCCATTCGCCGCCCGACCATCGATCAGGCTCTGATCGATGCCGAGACGCAGCTCCTGGTGCCACAGATCGCTGCCGCCATGGTCCAGGGGGATGATGCAGTGCTTCGGGTGGTGCTGGACATCTTCGAGACTGCTGGTTTCACCATTTGTGCGGCTCACGATCTGGTGCCGGGCCTTTTGCCGGAGGCGGGCGTGCTGACGGCGCAGCAGCCTGACGAGCGCACCGCAAGTGAGGTCGCGCGCGCCGATGCCTTCCTTGCGGCCATGGGTGCAGCCGATCTTGGACAAGCATGCGTGGTGCATCGCGGGCAGGCTTTGGCCGTCGAAGCAATCTTCGGCACAGACTGGATGCTCGAAAGCCTGGCCGCGCGCCCGGATGGTCGCGGCGGCATCCTCTACAAGGCCCCCAAACTGGGCCAGGACCGCCGCATCGACCTGCCCGCAATCGGGCCTGAAACTGTCCGGAACGCCGCCAGAGCGGGTCTCGACGGCATCGTGATCGAGGCCGGCGGCGTTATGGTGCTGGACGCCGCGACGTGCATCAAAGCAGCGGACGACACAGGGCTTTTCCTTTGGGTGCGTGCCCCATGACCCTTCATCTTGCCGGAAATACGCAAATCCAATGGCGGCCCTGAAGCTCTTCCTTCTGGCCGGCGAACCCTCGGGCGACAAACTCGGCGGGGCGCTGATGGCAGGGTTGAAAACACTTCGGCAAGATGTTGAATTCATGGGTGTTTCAGGCCCCGAGATGCAGGCGCACAGCATGGAGAGCCTCTTTCCGATGGAGGAACTATCGGTCATGGGCATCGCCGAGGTTTTGCCCAAGTACCCCGAATTGCGGCGCAGGCTGCACCAGACGGCGGAAGCCTGCCTCGCGTGGCAGCCCGACGCGCTCATCACCATTGACAGCCCCGATTTTTCGCTCCGACTGGCCAGGCTGGTGAAGGAAGGATCGGACATTCCAACGATCCACTACGTGGCCCCTTCGGTCTGGGCGTGGCGGCCGGGCAGGGCCGAGAAGATGGCCCGCCAGATCGATCACGTGCTCGCACTCTTGCCATTCGAACCGCCGTACATGCAGGAGGCAGGCATGACCTGCGATTTCGTGGGCCATCCTGTGGTTGCAGAATCTGTTGCAACCCATGAAGAACAGGCGAAATTTCGCGCTGACAGTGGTGTCGGTGATGATCCCATCATCCTCGTCCTGCCAGGCTCGAGGCGAAACGAGGTTGCCCGCCTTGCGCCGATCTTCGGCGAGGCGCTCCGCCCCGTCCTGGCCAAGATGCCGGATGTCCGACCCGTGGTGCCCGCCGTGCACGCCGTTGCAGGCGAGGTGCAGGATGCCGTGCGCAATTGGCCGGGTGCGCCCATCGTGATCGACCCACGTGCCACACCGGACGCCGAGCAGCAGAAGCGTTCCGCCTTCGCGGCTGCCGATGCGGCGCTCGCGGCGTCGGGGACCGTCTCGCTCGAACTGGCGGCGAACGCGACGCCGATGGTGATCGCCTACGATATGAACTGGCTTTCCTGGCAGATCATGAGCCGCATGGCCAAGATCGACACGGTCACGCTGGTCAACCTGGTGGCGGAAGAGAAGGTCGTTCCCGAATTTCTGGGGCCAGCGTGCAAACCGACTGAGATATCAAAGGCTTTGCTAGCGATCCTGAACGACGCAGACGCGCGACAGGCGCAGATCACAGCGATGTCCGAAACCATGGCGAAGCTCGGCAAAGGCGGTGAAGCCCCGGGCCTCCGCGCGGCGCGGTCGGTGCTCAATCACCTCGGGGCGCCGAATCCTTGAATAGAAATCGGACTGGAAACCTTTGAAGTTTCCATCATCGCGCGGTGCCTCAGGACTTTCTCAACGATCCTTACCGCACGCGACAAATTTCGCTGCGGTCCGTACGGGTGCACCGACGCAACACTGCTGTGACACCGACGTGCCGTTTTGCCCGAATTTCTCGCATTTGCAGGCGTTAACTCGCGCGACCGCGCGCAGGCAACGCCACTGACCGTACGACAGGTTAAAACCGCGTTCAGGCGCCCCGCCAGATCCAGCCGCCGCCGAATACGCGCGTGCCGCCTGTTTCGTAGAATACGCAAGCCTGCCCAGGCGAAACGCCTTCTTCCGGCGACAGCAGTTCCACTTCCGCTTCCGTCGCCGAAAGCGGTCTCACCAAGGCCTCCATCGGCGGTTTCGTCGAGCGGATCTTGACCGAAAGCGGCCATTCGCTTGCGCTGTCGAACGGGGCATCGCCCAGCCAGTTGATCTCGCGCACCGGCACTGTCCGGGTCGCCAGAAGCGCCTTCGGGCCAACCACGACCCGCTTGTTGTCAACGTCGAGCTTCACCACATAAAGCGGTTCGTCGAGCCCGCCAATGCCAAGGCCCCGGCGCTGGCCGATCGTGTAATGGATTACACCCCGGTGCTCGCCCAGAACCCGGCCATCGGCATGAACGATCTCGCCCTTTTCTGCGGCCCCGGGGCGGAGTTTTTCGATCACCCCGGCATAGTTGCCGTCCGGCACAAAGCAGATATCCTGGCTGTCGGGCTTGTCCGCCACGGCAAGTCCATGGCGTTCGGCCAACGCCCGCGTCTCGGCTTTGGACGTCAGGTGGCCCAGTGGAAACCGCAGGAAATCAAGCTGTTCCGGTGTCGTCGAGAACAGGAAATACGACTGATCTCGCGCCGGATCGCCCGCCATGTGAAGCTCGGACCCTGCCGCGCCCATCTTGCGCTGGATATAGTGGCCGGTCGCCATGCAATCGGCGTCGAGGTCCTTGGCGGTTTCCAAGAGGTCTTTGAACTTGACGCGTTCGTTGCACCGGATGCATGGCACGGGTGTTGCGCCCGCCAGATAGCTTTCGGCGAATTCGTCGATCACCGCATCCCGGAAGATGTTTTCATAGTCGAGCACGTAATGCGGAAAGCCCATGTCTTCGGCGACCCGGCGCGCATCGTGAATATCGATGCCGGCGCAGCAGGCGCCCTTTTTCGCAAGCGCCGCGCCATAGTCATACAGCTGCAGCGTCACGCCGACGACATCGTAGCCCTGACTTGCCAGTTCGGCGGCCACGACAGAACTGTCGACGCCGCCCGACATCGCAACAACCACCCGTGTCTCCGAAGGGGGCTTCGGAAACCCAAGCGAGTTCAAATCGTTCCTGCGGTCAAGCG
>JASJDQ010000073.1 GCA_030065075.1 Paracoccaceae bacterium
CGCGCGACCAAGCCGGTCAAACGAGATCTTCCCGCTGGGGTTGGATGAGCAGGACATCTCCGATCTTGTGGCATTTCTCGAAACCCTGACAAGTGAAGACACGCCGGTCGAAATCCCTGTTCTTCCTCACTGAAAAACACAGAAACTGGAATACTGACATGAAGATCAAATCCATAATCGCCGTGGGAACGTTGCTGGCCATTGCGACGGCTGCCTACGCCAGTACCGAACACAAGATCATGCAGGCAGGCAAGAAATTCTCGGAGCGCAGGATCACGATCTCGGTCGGAGATACGCTCAACTTCGTGAACGACGATGGGACAACGCACAACGTCCATTCGAATTCGGCGGGCCACGAGTTCGATCTGGGGGCGCAAGCACCGGGAACGGAATCGAGCCACGTGTTCAGCAAGCCCGGCAAGGTCAAGGTTCGCTGTGCGATACACCCAAAAATGAAAATCGACGTGAACGTCGAATGACTTGAGCCTTCAGAAAAACACGGGAATCCGACATCTGCGCGACGACTGCAATTGCTCTCGCCGTTCCGAACAAAGCAAGTTTGATCTGGTCCGAATTTGAACCATTTGGAACAAACGGATCGAGGAGCTATTTGCGAGAGACGTACTTCGCAACCAAACGTCAGGAATGGGCCATCCTCAACACGCCCAGTGTCCGCTTCCTGCGCTCCCTAGCCGTTCGCGCTTAGCGCAGCATTCGGAAGGTTTGGGCTCGAACTGGTCCTTCAGCCGGCTTTCGCGCGCTCCGTCTCCTCGCTAAACTCCGCCCATGAAGCTCGAATTCCACCACATCAATTTCGTGTCGGAAGACGTCGACCGGATGCACGACTTCTATACGAACGTGCTCGGTCTCGATGACATGCCGGTCGAGCAGTTCCCCCGCACCGAAGCCACGGGCGATCAGGGCTACGCTGGCAAGATCAGGTTCGCGACCGAAGGCAACATGCAAATGCATCTGGCCGAACGCGAGCTCGACGTGGCCTTTCGGAACGCGCAGGTCATCAACCCGGTCCACCACGGCCACATCGCGTTCCGCACCGACGACCTTGCCGCCTTCCTCGCGATCCTCGACGCGCGGGGCATTCCCTATTCGGATTACGGCACGACGTTTTCAAAAGAGTGGCATCAGGTGTTCTTCCACGACCCCGAGGGCAATGTCATCGAAGTGCATCAGCAGGTCGCGTAAACCTTTCGTTCATTCGCGCGTGCGCGCGTCTGTACAAATGAGAAATTCCGGGTCTCTCAAGACGTACAAATCTGAACTTGGCATGTACGTTCGGGCGAATGAACGGGATATGACCCGACCGTTCTAAAGTTTTTCTTTGTAAATCAGTTGTTGCGCGACACCGGCCAGAAGCAGCCAAAGCGTTGTCGCGATCAGGCCGCCGTGAGCCCAGCTTTTCGGATCGAAATCCACCCAGGCCGCCCAGATCGCGAAAAAAGTCCAAGCAAAAACAACAGGTAACGAGATGGCGCGCCACCGCGCGGTGCGGAACGGGTGGACGAACTTGATCGGCAGCAACATCGCAACGGCAAGTATCAGGACTATGGCCAGTGAGACCCAGAAGTCAGGCTTGATAGCGAACAGAACCAGGACAACCATGTTCCAGCAAGCGGGAAATCCGCTAAAGGAATAATCCTTTGTTTTCATACGAGTATCGGCAAAATAGATGGCCGAGAAGAAGGTGATCGCAATGATCGCAACCCAACCGGTCCACCCCGGCAGAAGCCCCGACTGAAAGAGTGCGAAGGCCGGGATGATCACATACGTCAGATAGTCAATGATCGTATCCAGCACCGTCCCATCCAGCCGCGCCGCATGCACCGTCACTTGGGTTTTCCGCGCCAAAGGCCCATCGATCCCATCCACCGCAAACGCCACCATCAACCAGACGAACATCATCGCCCAGTCGCCCTTGGCTGCTTCCAAGAGCGCCAGCATCGCGAAAACCGCGCCCGAGGCGGTCAGAAGGTGTACCAGATATGCCTTTGTTTTCAGCTCCATAGCACTTACTCCGCCCTCGGGTGGGCGGCTTCATAGACCTCCAGCAAACGCGCCGTGTCGACGGCGGTGTAGGCCTGCGTTGTCGAAAGCGAGGCGTGGCCCAGAAGCTCCTGAATGGCGCGCAGATCGCCACCAGCGTTCAAGAGGTGCGTCGCAAAACTGTGGCGCATCGCATGCGGCGTGGCACTTGCTGGCAGTCCCAGCTGGGCGCGGGTGGCGGCCATGACCTTCTGGATTTGCCGCGCCGAAAGCGCACCACCCCGCACGCCCCGAAATAGCGCCGCGTCCGGTTCAAGCTCGTATGGGCAAACCCGAACATAAGCCTCCACCGCCTGGCGCGCCGCGGGGATGACCGGCACAAGTCGTTCCTTTCCGCCTTTACCAATGATTCTAAGGACATCGCCCAAGGGCAGGTCGGCTCCCCTAAGGGACAAGGCCTCCGAGATGCGAAGACCCAAACCATAAAGCAGAACGACCACCGCGGTATCACGCGCGCCCACCCAATCGTCCGCAGATTGAAGTTCCACCGTTTCAAGGACGGCGCGCGCCGCGTCTTCGGCCAGGGGCCGTGGCAGCTTTGCATTGAACCGCGGGCTGCGGGTCATCAAGACAGGCGTCGGGTCGAACCCGTCGCGCTCGGCCATCCAGCCGACGAAGCTCTTCACCGCCGAAAGCGCCCGCGCCAAAGATCTGGCAGACAGTCCGCGCGCGCGCTCATGTGCCATCCAGGCTCGCATCGTGCGCGTGGTGAGCCGAGCAAGCGCCGCACGCCCCAAGCCATCGCCGTCGTAGCTCTGCAGAAAACCGAGAAAGCCTGTAACGTCCCGACGATAGGCCGTCTGTGTCTGTGCGGCCCGACCGCCGATGGCCTGAAGCTCGGCCAACCAGCGGTCCAGCGCGACGGTTAGACCAGGTTGAATCACCCCAGCCAACGCCGCATGGCACGCTCGAAAACGCCGCCCATGAAATCGAGAAGGTCGGTCCCCTGATTGGGTGTGAAATGCATCGGGCTGTCGGCGGCGAACGCTAGCATCCCTGGCAGGCGACCGTCGCCGAAGTCCAGAAGCAGGCATGCTTCGGACTGCACCCAGCCTGCATCACGCCCAAAGACCAGCCGCGCATTGCCATCTGCCCGCCGAAGCGTCACCCGGCGAAGCGTCTTGCCCTGCGACATGTAGTCGGCCACGAACCCGGGCTGCACGATATTCAGGACGCGTCCCACCTGATCGAGCGCCGGATCGGCGGCTTCGTGGCTTTCCAGAACAAGACGCACGCGGCCCACACGCAGGATTTGCGGCAGATCGGTTTCAAGCGACTTCAGGAATTCTTCGAACGTAAGCGGCTCTAGAAAAGACAGTATCGCGCGGTGAACCTGGGTCATACCGGCAAGGTTTTCGTAAGCCGCCGCAATGACCGAACGGTGCGTGTCTTCGAGCCGTTGCAAGCGCGCTTCAAGCCGCTCCATCGCGACACCGCGCAGATCGACGATATTGCCGCCCATCGCTCGGTCGTTTGCCGTGATAAGGGCGCGCATGACATCCGGGTCTTCGAGGATCACATCGGGTTCCCGAAGAATACGCATACGAATATCTTCCGCGATGGCGGCCTGCTCGGTCATTTGCTGTTGCCTCATGTCTTTGTTTTGTTGCCGCCTGTATCGACAGCTTGTCTTTTATCTGTCGCAGCTTGGGGCGTTTCGCTCAAGAGGCATTGTCGCAGCGGCGAATCAGGCGCGGCACGGATGCAACGGCGGAGAGACAATTCTGGGAAAGAGTTTGATCGGGAAACTCCGAAAGTTTCCGGCGGCGAACCAAAAAGGCCGCCCCATCGGGCGGCCCTTTGATCGATCGGAACTGGATTTCAGCCCTGACGTGCCTTGAACCGGCGCTGTGTCTTGTTGATCACGTAGACACGGCCCTTGCGGCGCACCACACGGCAGTCGCGGTGCCGGTTCTTCAACGAACGAAGCGAGTTGCGGACTTTCATCGACGCTCTCCTTGTCGCGGCGCATCAGGCGCGCCTTTGGTTTCTGTTTTGCAGCGCTTTAACTGCGCTGCGGCGAATGGTGGGCGGTACTGGGATCGAACCAGTGACCCCTACGATGTCAACGTAGTGCTCTACCGCTGAGCTAACCGCCCCGTGTCTCAAAGAACAGAGCGCGGGAAATTCCCGCGCCGGTCCGCAGGTCTATAATCGCACAGAGACGTTACATCAAGGGGTTTTGGAAAGCCCGAAAAGTGTCCTATAAAGATATGGCGAAAAGGGAGTATTCGTGCGTGGCGGCATACAAGTTACTCATGCCAGACATCCGGACCACAAGCGTGGTCTTTGCATCTCCGCACTCCGGGCGCGAATATCCGTGGTCTTTCGTCCGACGCACCGTTTTGGATGAGAAGACACTGCGCTCGTCGGAAGATGCCTTTGTGGACAAGCTGTTCGATGCGGCGCCGCAGCATGGTGCGCCACTGCTGACGGCGATTGCGCCGCGCGCCTGGCTGGATGTGAACCGGTCTTCGGACGAGTTGGACCCAGCCCTGATCGAGGGCGTGAAGCGGACCGCGCACAACCCGCGCGTAGCATCCGGCCTCGGCGTCGTGCCACGCGTCGTTGCCAATGGGCGCTCGATCTATCGGAGCAAGATCACACGAAAAGAGGCCGAGGCCCGGATCGACGAATTCTGGAAACCGTGGCACGAAGCGATCCATACACTGATGAACGACAGCGCCGCGCTATATGGCGAAGCCATTCTGATCGACTGCCACTCGATGCCGCATGAGGCCATCGAAACCATCAGCCACCCTCGTGGAAGCCGACCCGAGATCGTGCTGGGCGACCGTTTCGGGGCTGCGGCAGGTTCGGACGTCGTAGACCGGATCGAGGCCGCGATGACGCAAGCCGGATTGCGCGTCGCACGGAACGCGCCCTTTGCCGGGGCCTTTGTCACGCAGAACTACGGACGCCCTGCGCAGAACCGCCATGTGGTGCAGGTCGAAATCGACCGCGCGCTTTACATGAACGAACAACACATCCGCCCCAACAACAATTTCAACGCCTTCAAGGCGCTGATCGACCGCGTGGTGGCCGACGTGACGGGGATTGGGCGCACCGACGTGCCGATGGCGGCAGAGTAACTCGCCTCAACAACCAGTAACGGTCTGTTAACCAAGATGCGGTTGAAGGGCGCATGCCTCCGGAACCACGCACCGCCTTTGTTCATATCGGCGCACCCAAGACTGGTACGACCGCCATCCAGGCGGCCTTTTCGGACGGCCGCAAGGCATTGGCAAAGGCCGGGTTTCATTATCTGAGCGGCGACCGCAATCACTCCGAACGTTTGGCGCTGGCGTTCTGGGCCGAAGAAGATGCCCAGAAGCTGCACCTGCTGCGGCATTGGCCGGATCACCCGTTCAGCCAGGAAGTATTGCGAGACGCACTGGACAACGAAATCGCCCGCACTGCACCGCGCGACTTGGTACTGTCGGCCGAAGAACTGGGCAATTTCTCTCCCGGGGAAGTCATGGACCTGATCGCCTTCCTGCGTGACCGGTTCGACCGCCTGCACATCATTGCCTACGTTCGCCACCCGGCGGACTGGGTTCAAAGCGCCGCGCAGCAAGGCGTCAAATGGTCCGGCGATGTTTTGGAGGACTGTTTCAAGACCCCTCGCCTCCCCGCCTATCAGGACCGTTTCCACGCTTTCATGCAGGCGGTTCCCAGCGGCGACTTCGACATGCGCGTTTTTGGCGGCCCGCGCTTTGACGCCGTCGCGGATTTCGCGACGGCTATTGGGTTGGCCACCAGCTTGCTGCCGCACCAACGCGCGCGGATCAATGTTGCCCTGACACAAACTGGTGCGATCGCCCTCTCCTCGCTCAACAAGGTGCATCCGCCATTCGTCGAATACCGCCACAACCCCTGCCGACCCTTCAACATCGTCGATATGTGTCGCCAGCCCGGACCGCCCTTTGTCTTCGCCCGGGAAACCATGGAAGCCGCAGCGGATGCGCTGGCCGAGGAAGTTGATTGGTTGAACTGGCAACTGGGCACGGAGATGTTCAAGGAAGCCGATCTGCCACGCCAATCGCTCGACACCTGGTTCGGGCACAACCGTGCCGCCATCGAAGACAATGCGACCCGACTTTTCGAAGTGTGCCGCGGAGCGCAAAATGAAAAGGCACTGAGCAGCTATCTCCGCGCGTCGCAAGAGACCATGGACGGCGATCGCGCGGAAGGGTTGCTGAACAGAGCGGCTCTCTTGGCGACGGACCGTTGGTCAATGGGGCAGATCGCGGAACTGGCGGTCAAACTGCGTCACCCGGGAAGGCACGACTATTTTGCCAAACAACGCCTTATGCGTCGGATCGAGGCCCCCGAAAGCGGCGATCCGTCTTTGGCGATCGGCAACCCGTTTGATCGCTTCTGGAGCATCGAGCAGAACAATGATACACTGTTCCGGGCGGTCTGAGGCGATGCCGCCGCGTCACCTCGCGATCCCTCACCAGGTGGTGATTGTGCGCGACTGGCTCTTCCCTTGTGCAATTCCGCCCTTATCTGCGATAGAGTTGATCCCATGACTTGCGTCTGTGAAGACGCCAAAACAGGCAAATGGAGGAAAGCGTGAGAGACAGAACGCTCGTACTTCGTCAGACCATACCCCTGCATATGATCTGGACGTTTATTCTTGGGCTTGCGCTTTTGCTGGCGCAAACCATCGCTGCCACGGCCCAGTCGCGGCCCGACAGCTTCGCCGATCTGGCCGAAAAGGTCAGCCCGTCGGTTGTGAACATTACGACCTCGACAACCGTTGCGACCAGCGCGCAGCCTGCTCCTGTCGTACCGGAAGGCTCTCCGTTCGAAGACTTTTTTCGCGATTTCCTCGACCGGAACGGGCCGAACGGCCAGTCGCCCCGTCGGTCTCAGGCGCTTGGCTCGGGCTTCGTGATCTCGGAAGACGGTTTCATCGTCACCAACAACCACGTGATCGAAGGGGCCGACGAGATCCTGATCGAGTTCTTCGAAGGCTTCGAGCTGGAAGCCGAAATCATCGGCACCGACCGCAACACGGACCTTGCCCTTTTGAAGGTCGAATCCGATGAACCGCTGAAGTTCGTGAACTGGGGCGATTCGGAAGTGGCCCGCGTCGGCGATTGGGTCATGGCCATGGGCAACCCGCTGGGTCAGGGCTTTTCTGTCAGCGCTGGCATCGTCTCGGCACGCGGTCGCGCGCTATCGGGCAGCTATGACGACTACATCCAGACCGACGCCGCCATCAACCGCGGCAACTCAGGTGGGCCGCTTTTCAACATGAACGGCGACGTCATCGGCGTAAACACCGCGATCCTGTCTCCAAACGGCGGTTCGATCGGCATCGGGTTTGCGATGTCGTCGCGCGTGGCCGAAAATGTCATCCAACAGCTCAAGGACTTCGGCGAAACCCGCCGTGGCTGGTTGGGCGTGCGCATTCAGGACGTGACCGACGATCTGGCAGAAGGCCTGGGCCTGGAAGAGGCGCGGGGCGCACTTGTCACCGATGTCCCGGAAGGCCCTGCACTGGAAGCCGGTATGGAAGCAGGCGACGTGATCCTGTCCTTTGACGGCGTCGATGTTGCGGACACGCGCGGCCTTGTGCGTCAGGTCGGCGACACCGAGGTCGGCAAGGAAGTCCGCGTTCTCGTGTTCCGGAACGGCGAAACCGAAACGCTGCGGGTCACCTTGGGCCGCCGCGAGGAAGCTGAACGCCCGGTACCCGCTTCTGTCAACCGTGATGAGCCGATCACGTCGGAACTGAACGGGCTGACAGTATCCAACCTGACGGACGAGTTGCGCCAGCAGTTGAACCTGCCCGACAGCGCCGAGGGTTTGGTCGTGGCCGATGTGGCCGAAGACAGCGAAGCCTTCGAAGAAGGCCTGCGCGCCGGTGATCTGATCACGGAGGCCGGTCAGGAAAAGATCACGACCGTGAAACAGCTGGAAGACCGCATCGCGGAGGCGAAGGAAGCCGGTCGCAAGTCGATTCTGCTTCTGGTCCGCCGTGACGGTGACCCGCGCTTTGTCGCATTGGGCATAACTGACAGCTAAGCTTTTCTACAAAGCGTTTCGAAGGCCCCCGCCAGTCGGGGGCCTTTTTTGGATATGCGTCTTCCCGATTGGTCGCCTGGGCGATCAGCTTCGAGTATGCGTCGGTTACCGGCGCATCTATCGCGCCCGCCACTTCTGCATCGAATTCCTGTAGCCATCGCGCATAGCCGCGGACAAACGCCCCTCCCAGTTCCACTTCTTTCGTCAGGCGAAGCCCGCTTGCCGCGAACGCCGTTTCCGTGATCGGCACATGCAGCACCGTCGTCCAACCCTTCTCGCGTGACGCCGGGTTCGGCATCACCGCGATCGAGAAGATGCCTTGGATGAAACACTCGGCGTTCTCGACTTCGTCGATTGCAGCAATGACACTCATGAGCGGCGGGGCCGCTTCGGTCGCCTTACTGACCCAAGCTTGTCCGATTTCATACTGTTCCATGATAATCACCCTAGCCAGCAAGATGGCGAGGTAAGGGCCCTGCTGCATCCGGGCTCAAATACGCCGGGAAACTCGCCATTCAATGCAAGTATTCGCCGAGGGTAATCAATTTGGCTTATCCGAAAAATGAAAAAGGGGCGCCGCTTGGGCGCCCCAATCCCCTAGTCGCCTACAGGACGCTGTCAGCAGCTGTAGTACATCTTGAATTCCATTGGGTGCGGCGTGTGCTCGTAGGCGTAGATCTCTTCCCACTTGAGCTGCATGTACCCTTCGATCTGGTCGCGGGTGAAGACGTCGCCAGCCAGAAGGAAGTCCATGTCCGCTTCCAGTTCGTCCATCGCTTCGCGCAACGAGGCACAGACGGTTGGAATGCCTTCCAGTTCTTCCGGCGGCAGATCGTAAAGGTCCTTGTCCATCGGCTCGCCGGGATCGATCTTGTTCTTGATCCCGTCAAGGCCGGCCATAAGGAGCGCCGAGAAACAGAGGTACGGGTTGGCCGACGGATCCGGGAAGCGGGCTTCCACACGCTTGGCCTTCGGGCTTTCCGTCCATGGAATACGCACGCAACCCGACCGGTTCCGGGCCGAATAGGCGCGCAGCACCGGCGCTTCGAAGCCCGGGATCAATCGCTTGTAGCTATTGGTCGACGGGTTGGTGAAGGCGTTGAGCGCTTTGGCGTGCTTCAACAGGCCACCGATGTAGTAAAGCGCCTCGTCCGAGAGATCGGCGTACTTGTCGCCCGCGAACAGAGGTTTTCCGTCTTTCCAGATCGACATGTTGACATGCATGCCCGTGCCGTTGTCACCGGCAATCGGCTTCGGCATGAAAGTGGCAGATTTGCCGTAGGCGTGTGCGACCTGGTGGATGACATACTTGTACTTCTGCAGGTGGTCGCCCTGCGTGGTCAGGCTATCGAAGATCAACCCAAGTTCGTGCTGGCAACTCGCCACCTCGTGGTGGTGCTTGTCGACCTTCATGCCCATGCGCTTCATGGTCGACAGCATCTCGGACCGGATGTCCTGACCGTCGTCGATCGGGGGGACCGGGAAGTAGCCGCCCTTGACGCCCGGACGATGACCCATGTTGCCCATTTCATAGTCGGTGTCGGTGTTCCACGAGGCATCGATAGCGTCGATTTCATAACCGACCTTGTTCATCTCGACCGAGTACTTGACGTCGTCGAACAGGAAGAATTCGGCTTCAGGGCCGAAATAGGCGGTGTCTCCGATGCCGGACGACTTGAGATATGCTTCGGCTTTTTCAGCGGTGCCGCGCGGGTCGCGCTCGTAGTGCTCGCCGGTATCCGGCTCCACGACCGAGCAATGCACCGCCATGGTCTTTTCCGCAAAGAAGGGGTCCATGTATGCCGAATCCGTGTCGGGCATCAGTTTCATGTCTGACTGATCGATCGACTTCCAGCCCGCGATCGACGAACCGTCGAACATGAAGCCTTCGTCGAGGAAATCTTCGTCGACCTGGTCCGACATGACCGTCACGTGCTGCAGCTTGCCGCGTGGGTCGGTGAACCGGATATCGACGTATTCGACATCCTCGTCCGCAATCGTCTTCAAGACGTCACTTTTGCTCATGGGGTGTACCCTTCTCCCGTAGTTTTCGTTTGTTGAATTAGAGCGCGTCGGCGCCGGACTCGCCGGTCCGGATACGGATGGCTTGTCCGATGTCGCTGACGAAAATCTTGCCATCGCCGATCTTGTCAGTTTTCGCCGCGCCGATGATGGCCTCGACCGCCGCATCGACCTGATCGTCGGGCAGGACCACTTCGATCTTCACCTTGGGCAGGAAGTCGACGACGTATTCCGCGCCACGATAGAGTTCCGTGTGGCCCTTCTGTCGGCCGAATCCTTTGACTTCCAACACCGAAAGGCCTTGCACGCCGATTTCTTGCAGCGCTTCCTTCACCTCATCGAGCTTGAACGGCTTGATGATTGCCTCGACCTTTTTCATGATCCCGACTCCCTTTGACTTCAGTGGCGAGAGACCATGAGGGGGCGGGGGGCTCAATCTGAGGGCATTCGGACCGGCTTTGGCATGGCCAGTTTGATATGTGTTTGCTTAATTTTTGGGCAATTAGATTGGAAATACATCGGTTTTGAATCGCTTGCGTTCGCCCCCAAGCCGGGAAATGGTCTCGAACATGACCGAACTTCTGACCGCGGCGCAAATGCGCGCCATCGAACAAGCCGCCATCGAAAGTGGCGAGGTCACCGGCCTTGAACTGATGGAGCGGGCGGGCCGCGGCGTGGTGGAGGCGATCTTCGAGGAATGGCCGGGACTGCGTGCAACGTCGCACCGCGCCGTGGTGCTTTGCGGCCCCGGCAACAACGGCGGCGACGGGTTTGTCGTGGCGCGGCTGTTGAAAGAGTGGGGCTGGGACGTGGAGGTGTTCCTTTTTGGCGATCCGGACAAGCTGCCGCCGGATGCGCGAACCAACTACGACCGGTGGCTTCCCCTTGGCCCGGTCGAACCCCTCAGTATCGAAAGTGGCCTCGTAGCTCTCGAGTCCGGTTCGGATGTCGTGGTCGATGCCTTGTTCGGAACCGGTCTGGCGCGGCCCGTCGATCTAATGCCGCTTTTCGGTGCGATATATGAACTCCGCGAATGGTCGACGGAAGGTCAACTTAAGCGGCCGACACATGTCGTGGCCATCGACCTGCCAAGCGGTCTCTGCTCAGACAGCGGCAAACCGATTGGTGAGCCAACGAACAAAGCGACCGAGTGCGCTGCAGCCCACGCGCATCTGACCGTGTCGTTTCATCGCGAAAAGGCGGGGCACCGGCTGAGCGAAGGCCCTGCCCAATGCGGCAAAACGGTCGTCGCGGATATCGGTCTCGGTTCACGGCGCGGCACGGGCATAGAGGCCCGTCTTGCAGACGGATCCGAGCAACGCTTGGGCAAATTCCTCGGCCACAAATACACCCACGGCCACGCTGTCATCCTGTCTGGCGGCCCAGGCAAGACCGGCGCCGCCCGGCTCGCGGCGCGGGGGGCGCTGAGGATCGGGGCGGGGCTTGTGACGCTGGCGGGGCCGCAAAGCGCTTTGGCCGAGATTGCGCGGCAGGTGACGGCGGTGATGTGCCGAAGCCTCGACGGGGCGCCGGGGCTGCGCGAGATGCTGGAGGACGCGCGGTTCAACGCGCTTTGCCTTGGTCCGGGCATGGGGCTTGGACCAGACACGCAAGCGCTGGTGGTGGAGGCGCTGAAGGCCAAGCGCGGCACCGTTCTGGACGCCGACGCGTTGACGCGGTTCGAGCGCAACCCCGAGGCGCTGTTCGAAATTCTGCATAAAAATTGCGTACTTACGCCGCACGCGGGCGAGTTCAAACGGCTCTTTCCCGACATCGCCGAAAAGCTGGAGGCCCCGGCGACCACCGGCCCCGCCTATTCCAAGGTGGACGCGACCCGCGAGGCGGCGGCGCGGGCCGGCTGTACCGTTCTCTTTAAGGGACCCGATACGGTCATCGCCGATCAGACGGGACGATGCTCGATCAGCTCCAGCGCCTATGAGCGTGCGGCACCCTGGCTTGCCACAGCAGGGGCTGGAGACGTGTTGGCGGGCTTCATCACTGGGCTTCTGGCGCGAGGTTTCGGGCCGATGCAAGCCGCTGAGACCGCGGCCTGGTTGCATACCGAATGCGCGCTTTCATTCGGACCGGGTTTGATCGCCGAGGACCTGGCCGAAGAGCTGCCAAAGGTGTTCAGAAGGCTCCTTGAACCCCCCGCCTAAAATATGGGCATGGGTTAAGCGTTTCTGACCTGTACGTTCGCCTCGACCCGCCGATGTTGCGATTTGTACATCTTTCGACTGCCCCGAATTCACATTTGTACAGACCAGCGCACGCGAGGATGAACCATCTGTCACTCGAACGGCCGCGTCATTTTCAAGGTTAACAAGGGGTTGATAGCCGCCCGCTTTGTCTTATTCTCCCCCGAAAGCCTGGGGAGGTGGGACCAATGAACCCGATCACAACACTGGACGGTCAAAAGGACCTGCCGCGCTACTTTGCAGCCGCGTATTCGCTTGCTCAGAAGCTGAAAAACGGCCGCATCGATTTCAATTTGCCGGACGGCCGGTCGTTCCGCGTGGATGCCCCAAACCCCGGTCCGGTGGCCCAGATCGATGTGCACAACCCCGATACGTTCGCGCGGCTTATCCGCGAAGGCGACTTGGGCATGGCAGACGCCTATCTGGAGGGCTGGTGGTCGACACCGGATCTGCAGGCCCTCATGGATGTCATCCACGCCGACAACAACGACATGTACGACAGCTTCGCGGGCATGCAATTGGTGCGCATCTGGGAGCGGCTTCGCCACTGGATGAACCGCAACACCAAGGACCAGGCGCGGAAGAACATCAGCTATCACTATGATCTGGGCAACACGTTCTATGGCCTTTGGCTAGACGACACGATGACTTACTCAAGTGCTATCTTCGAAACTGGCCAGGAAAGTCTGGAGAACGCCCAAACTGCAAAGTACCAAAGCATGGTCGATCAGATGGGGGCAAAGCCCGGCGACCATGTGCTGGAGATCGGCTGTGGTTGGGGCGGATTCGCCGAATATGCGGCAAAAGAACGTGGCTTAAATGTGACCGGGTTAACAATCAGCCGAGAGCAGTACGATTATGCACGTGAGCGCATCAATCGCGCCGGTCTAGCAGACAAGGTCGACATCAAGCTGCAGGACTATCGCGACGAGCAGGGCACCTATGATGGCATCGCCTCGATCGAGATGTTCGAGGCCGTGGGCGAGCGGTATTGGCCGGTCTATTTCGACACCCTTCGCGAACGGCTGAAACCCGGAAAGAACGCGACCCTGCAGATCATCACGGTCGAGGACGCGCGCTTCGAAATTTACCGTAAGTCTGTGGATTTCATACAGAAATACATTTTTCCGGGCGGTATGCTGCCATCCCCCAGCGTGCTTCGCAAGGAAATCGAGCGCGCCGGTCTGAACGTGATGAAATCCATCGAATTCGGCGAAAGCTATAGTCAGACGCTGCGCCGCTGGCACGACACTTTCAACCAGCGTTGGGACGATGTGGCGTTGCTTGGATTCGACGGTCGCTTCAGAAGAATGTGGAATTTTTATCTAACTTCTTGCGCGGCGGGGTTTCATTCCGGTTGTATTGACGTGACGCAAATAACGGTCACGAAACCGGGATAGGACCCACATGCCCACTGGTGCAAAGCTCATCGGCGCGCTGGCATTCGCCGCGTTGGCCTATTTCATTTCTGATTTGATCAAACCGCTTCTGCCGGAGGGCACGAACGTTGGCAGCTTGTCACAAGTCAACGCATTCGTCGGCGCGATCATGGGCTGGAAGGTGATGGGCAAAGGCGCGGGCGTAACATATCGCCAATCGTTCGGATACGGGTTCACGACGATGGCAGCCATCATTTTCTGGTGCCTGCTGGTCTGGTCGGGGCACGAGATGCTCAAGCGCTCGATCCGGCTTTACTATGACGGACCAAGCGAAGCGCTGCAGGAAATGGCAACCCTATATGTAGATTATGCCAAGCTTGCCGCCGTGCAGGAGGTCATCATTCCCGCCGCAGTGGGTGTTATCTTCGTGTCTTGGCTGACCGAGTATTTCGCCCGCCGCTGGACTTGACCAACCGGCTCTTTCTGTTCGGAACACTGCTGGACCCTGATCTGTTCGAGATCGTGGCCGGTGTGCCGTTTCAATCGGTCCCTGCAGTCCTGCCCGATGCGCGGGTGTGCCTCGTAGAGGGCGAGACATTTCCCATTCTGGTGCCGACGCCGGAGCAAACAGCTGCGGGTGCCGTTGTGGTCGTCGATGGCGAGGTGCTCGATCGCCTGAACTTCTATGAGCTTGGGTTCGGCTATGAAGTCACGACACGGCAGGTCATGGTCGAGGGGCAGTCGGTCGAGGCGCTGGTTTATGTGCCGGCGGACGACAGCTGGCGAACGGGGGGAGATTGGTCGCTTGCCGATTGGCAGGCGGTGCATGGGGCGCTGAGCCGTCTGGCCGCCAGAGAGTACATGGCGCTGATGCCTACCCACACTGCTGCCGAGGCGGCGCGGACCTTTCCGCAGATCCGCATGCGGGCCGCGTCACGGCTGCGCGCAGAAGAAACGCCGACCCCGGCCCTGCAGCCTGACCTGTCGGACCGGACGACGGCGGTGCAGGCGACGAAGCGGCCGTATACGGACTATTTCTCGGTCCGGGAGGACTGGGTTTCGTTTCCGACCTTTGACGGGAAGATGTCACCGGTGGTGAAGCGCGCAAGCTTTTTGAGCGGCGATGCCGTTACGGTATTGCCCTATGATCCGGCGCTGGATGCGGTGCTGGTGGTTCGGCAGTTCCGGCATGGGGCCATGGTGCGGGGCGATCCGAACCCCTGGACGCTGGAACCCGCCGCGGGGCGCATCGACCCGGGAGAGGCGCCGGAAGAAACCGCTCGGCGGGAGCTGTTCGAGGAAACCGGCGTTAAGGCGCGCGACTTGCATTTCGCGGGGCGGTATTATCCCTCGCCCGGGGCCTATAGTGAGTTTCTTTACAGCTATGTCGCCACAGCAGACCTGAGCGGGCGCGACAAAGGTGTGGGCGGGCTGGCGGACGAGGCCGAGGACATCATGGCCCATGTCATTCCGTTCGATGAGGCGATGGCCATGGTGGAGAGCGGCGCGGCGAATACTGGGCCGCTGATCATCAGCCTTGGCTGGATTGCGATCAATCGCCCGAAACTGGCGGGGGACGATTTCTGAGACAGAAATCGTAACGGAAAATGACGCATTTCCCGGTCGCCCGTCGCAGGCGTTATCGCTTGATCGATTTGCCCAAGCGCTTTTCGACAAGGTGCATGACGGCAGAGAAGTCCTCGTCTCCCCATCCCGCGTCCACGCCCTGTTCAAAGCTTTCCAAGATGGCGGAATAGGCCGGGTACTTTGCCTTGTCATCGACCATTTCGCCCGCCAGGCGGATGTCTTTCAGAAGGAATTTCAGGAAAAACAGCGGAGAGAAATCGCCGTCGCGCATCCGGGGCACGCGGTTTTCGAAGTAGCGCGAATAGGCAAAGCCGGTGCCGCCTGTCACGATGTCATAGAAGGTTTCGATATCCGCGCCGGTCTCCAGGCACATGCCCATGGCCTCGGCAACGGCCACCGCATGGCCCGCGACCAGCGTCTGGTGGATCAGTTTCATGTGGTTTCCCGCGCCTGACGGTCCGCAATGGCGGATCATCTGTCCACAGGCTTCGAGGACGGGTCTCGCTCGGTTGAAGGCCTCTTCCTCGCCGCCGACGACGAAGCTGATCGTGCCTTCGTTCGCCTGTTTGACCGAACCGAGCATAGAGGCGTCGAGATGACTGACACCCATTGATTTCAGGTGCGCATGGACCTTGCGGGTGATGTCCGGACCCACGGTCGAACAATCGATGGTGATGGCACCGGCACCGATGGCGGAGGCGACGCCGCCTGGTTCGAGATAGACTTGGGCAATGCTGTCGTTGTTGGGGACGCAACTGAGCAATACGTCGGACGCCCCGGCAAGATCCGCGATGCTGGGAGCGGCCTTCGCGCCGGTCTGGCTGGCGACACGCGCCGCAAGGTCGGGGTCGATGTCGAAGAGCGATACGTCGCCCGGAAATTTCGCGGCCAGTTGCGCGATCATGGGTGCGCCCATGGCGCCTGCGCCGATGTAACCGATCTTCATGGTTCTCCTCCCAAGGTGATCCAACGGCCTTCTTCTGCGGAGCGGTAGATGGCCTCTTTCGTCTCGATGACCGGCAGGTAGTCGCACGCAGTGTTCTCGAAGCCGCCTGCCCCGCTCAGCGCCGCGACGACGTGGGACTGCAGGTGGAAGACGCAGTCGCCGCCGAAGCCTTTGTGCGTCGTCGCTGGCAGGACCACGTCGGTTTCGCGGCTGCCGAATGAGCGATACCGGACCGAGCCGTCGCCCGCCAGAGACAAGGTGCCAGTCGTGCCTTCGATCAGTGCCTCGCCCATCGTGCAGCGCGTGTTTTCAGCTTCGTGGTCCAAGAGCCGGTTGCCGTCGAACAAGGCGCGACGCCCGTCGCCGTGGTCAAAGAGGATGTAACCTGCGTCTTCGCCGGCGAGAACCGGGTTCAGGCGGCGGAGATCGGCGAAGACGCGGCGGGGGTCGCCCCCGAGAAAGCGGAACGTATCGATCCAGTGAACGGCGGTTTCGTGGACGAGGAAGCGTTCCATCTTCTGAAAATAGGGCTGCCGGTCCAGGTAGGCGCGCACACCCTGCCCGTCGCCCGGGCGCAGCCGGAAGGTGATTTGCTGGAGGTCACCAATCGTCCCCTTATCGATTTCGGCCTTGATCGCGCGGTACCAGGGCTGGAAGCGGAAGTTTTCATGGATAATGAGCGGGACACCGGCGGCCTCCGCTTCGCGGGTCGCGGTCCGGGCTTCGTCGAGGCTTTGACAGAACGGTTTCTGGCAGATGATCGCCTGTGGCCGATTGGTGAGCGCCGCCCGGATCGTGGCCAGATGCGTTGGCGGCGGTGTGATGATATCG
>JASJDQ010000074.1 GCA_030065075.1 Paracoccaceae bacterium
GAACAGCTTCTGGCGGCAACCGCCGCAAGGCGTGACGGGGACCGGGCTGTCGGCGATCACTGCAATCTCTTCGAATTCGGTGTGACCGGCGGCGACCATTGCGGCAATGGCACCAGCTTCAGCACAGGTGCCCTCGGGAGATGCAACGTTTTCGACGTTGCAGCCGGTATAGACCTGCCCATTGGCCACGCGAAGCGCTGCACCGACCTTGAACCCGGAATACGGCGCATAGGCGTTATCGCGCACGACCTTGGCGGCAGCGATCAGGTTCGGGGGATGGGACATCGCGGAACAATCCTCTTTCCGGCAAACTGGCCTGCCGTTCGGCCAAGCGCAAGTGACAAGGTGCTTGCTATCGCGCGCAAGTTCGCGGATGTCTTTTCTGGAAACAGACTCGGGCTTGGGCCGGAAAGAAAAATAGTTTAATATTAAACTATTCTGGGAGGAATGATGATGGATAGCAATCCACGCGAGACCTCGCTACGACGAGCGGCCTTGGACTATCACGAGTTTCCGAAGCCCGGAAAGCTCGAGATCCGTGCCACCAAGCCGCTGGCCAACGGCCGGGATCTGGCCCGTGCCTACAGCCCGGGCGTGGCCGAAGCTTGTCTGGAAATCAAGTCTGATGCGATGGCGGCGAGCCGCCTGACTTCACGCGGGAACTTGGTCGCTGTCGTCACGAACGGGACCGCGGTTCTGGGCCTGGGGAACATTGGCGGTCTGGCTGCAAAGCCCGTCATGGAAGGCAAGGCGGTTCTGTTCAAAAAATTCGCCAACATCGATTGCTTCGACATAGAGTTGAACGAAAACGACCCCGAGAAACTGGCGGATATCGTCTGTGCCTTGGAGCCGACGTTTGGCGCCATCAACCTGGAAGATATCAAGGCCCCGGACTGCTTCATCGTCGAGGAGTTGTGCCGCAAGCGCATGAATATCCCCGTCTTTCACGACGACCAGCATGGGACAGCGATCGTCGTGGGCGCGGCGGCGACCAACGCGCTCCGGGTTAGCGATCGTTCATTCGACGACATCAAGGTCGTCTCGACCGGCGGCGGTGCTGCAGGTATCGCCTGCCTCAACATGCTCCTGAAACTGGGGGTCAAACGCGAAAACGTGTGGCTGGTCGATCTGGCGGGTCTGGTCCACGAGGGTCGGACCGAGGATATGACGCCACAAAAAGAAGCCTTTGCCCAGCCCGGCGGGCCGCGCTCGCTCGACGACGTGATTGAGGGTGCTGACCTGTTCCTTGGGCTTTCCGGCCCTGGCGTGCTGACACCCGAGATGGTCAAGAAGATGGCCGATCACCCAATCATCTTTGCCCTGGCCAATCCCGACCCCGAGATTGCGCCCGACGCGGCGCGCGCCGTGGCGCCCGACGCCATCATTGCGACGGGGCGTTCTGATGTTCCCAATCAAGTGAACAACGTGCTCTGTTTTCCATTTATCTTCCGGGGCGCGCTGGACGTTGGCGCGACGGTCATCAACGATGAGATGAAGGTGGCTTGCGTCGAGGCGATTGCAAAGCTAGCGCGCGCGACGACCAGCGCCGAAGCCGCCGCTGCATACAGCGGAGAAGAGCTGACCTTTGGACCAAGCTACCTGATCCCGAAGCCCTTTGACCCACGCCTGACCAGCGTTGTGGCAACTGCGGTAGCGCAGGCTGCAATGGACACCGGTGTTGCGACGCGCCCTATCGCGGATATCGAGACGTATCGGCAGGAACTTGATGCGTCGGTTTTCAAGTCCTCGCTCATAATGCGACCGGTCTTCGAAGCCGCGAGCGCCGAGAGCCGCCGCATTGTTTTTGCCGAAGGCGAGAACGAACGCGTCCTGCGGGCGGCCACCGCGATGATCGAGGAGACGACCGAGAACGCCATCCTGATTGGACGGCCCGAAGTGGTGGAAACCCGCATCAAACGTCTGGGCCTGCCGATCGAACCGGGACGGGACTTCGAACTGGTGAACCCGGAAAGCGACCCGCGCTACCGCGAGTACTGGGAGACCTATCACGCATTGATGGAGCGCCAAGGTGTGACGCCCGAACTGGCGCGCGCCATCATGCGGACGAACACAACGGCCATTGGTGCGGTGATGGTGCATCGGGACGAGGCCGATAGCATGATCTGCGGGATGTTCGGGCAATACCTGTGGCACCTTCGGTACGTGACCGAGGTTCTGGCTCGGGATGGGCTGCACCCAGTGGGTGCGTTGAGTTTGTTGATCCTCGAAGATGGTGCGTTGTTCATTGCTGACACACACGTCCACCCCGAACCCACGCCCGAGCAGATCGC
Source organism: Paracoccaceae bacterium (assembly GCA_030065075.1). Classification (GTDB taxonomy): domain Bacteria; phylum Pseudomonadota; class Alphaproteobacteria; order Rhodobacterales; family Rhodobacteraceae; genus JAJDOD01. The sequence continues at coordinate 2,292 of JASJDQ010000074.1, forward strand.
CGAAACGGTGATCGGTGCGGCGCGCCACGTGCGCCGTTTTGGGGAAGAGCCCAAGATCGCGCTTTGCAGTCATAGCCAATTTGGAAACCTCGACATCGACACGGGCCGCCGGATGCGGGCAGCGTTGGAAATCCTCGATGCAGAGCCGCGTGATTTTGCCTATGAAGGCGAGATGCACACCGACACGGCGCTGGATATCACCATCCGCGAACGGATCATGCCGAATGCTCGCTTTGAAGGTCCCGCCAACGTGCTGGTCTTCGCTAACAGCGACGCCGCGTCGGCCGTGCGGAACATCCTCAAGATGAAGGCCGGCGGACTGGAAGTGGGACCCATCCTGATGGGCATGGGCAACCGGGCGCATATCGTGACACCGTCGATCACGGCGCGCGGATTGCTGAACATCTCGGCGTTGGCGGGAACACCCGTTGCCCACTACGGCTAGGTTGCGGCAGGTTGACACTGTGGGCGTTAACAACGCTTGCCATGACGTGCGGGCCGCACAAGAAGGGCGGTGCACTCAAGGGAGGTTTTGATGGGGTATCGCGAGGTCTACGACGCTTGGAAGGCGGATCCGGAAGCATTCTGGATGGATGCCGCCAAGGCTATCGATTGGATCGAACCTCCGTCGAAGGCGCTGAACGCTGACAAGGCGCCGTTTTATGAATGGTTTACCGACGCGAAGGTAAACGCCTGCTGGAACGCGGTTGATCGGCATGTCGAGGGTGGGCGCGGAGAACAGGCCGCTATCATCTATGACAGCCCCATCACGGGCAAGAAACGCACGATCACGTATGCGGAACTTCAAAATAGAGTTGCCGCCCTTGCCGGTGCTTTGGCCGCACGCGGTGTGACCAAAGGCGACCGGATCATCATCTATATGCCCATGGTGCCCGAAGCGCTGGAGGCCATGCTGGCCTGTGCTCGTATCGGAGCGATCCATTCGGTCGTCTTCGGAGGATTCGCAGCAAACGAACTGGCGGTGCGGATCGACGATTGCGCGCCCAAGTGCATCATCGCGGGGTCTTGCGGCATCGAGCCGGGCCGCGTCGTCAAGTATAAGCCGCTTTTGGACGGTGCCATCAACATGGCATCGAGCAAGCCGGAATTCTGCGTTATCTTACAGCGGGAAGAAGAGCGCGCGGACCTGATCGAAGGCCGCGATTTCGACTGGGCAGATTTCGTCGACGGTGCAACACCTGCCGACCCCGTGCCGGTCGAGGGCAACCATCCCGCCTATATTCTTTACACCTCTGGAACCACCGGTCAGCCGAAGGGAGTCGTGCGCCATACCGCGGGCCATCTGGTCGCCCTCCACTGGACTATGAAGAACATCTATAACGTCGATCCCGGCGAGGTGTTCTGGGCCGCTTCGGACGTCGGCTGGGTCGTTGGGCATAGTTATATTTGCTACGCGCCTTTAATTGCCGGGAACACCACGGTTGTGTTCGAAGGCAAGCCGGTGGGCACACCGGATGCGGGCACGTTCTGGCGGGTCATCCAGGAGCACGACGTCAAGGTTCTGTTCACTGCGCCGACGGCCTTCCGCGCCATAAAACGCGAGGACCCGGGCGGTGCCCTCATAAGGGACTATGATCTCTCCGGTTTGCGCGCGTTGTTCCTTGCAGGCGAGCGCGCCGACCCAGATACGATCGAATGGGCGGAAGACAAGTTGCGTGTACCTGTGATCGACCACTGGTGGCAGACGGAAACCGGTTATGCGATCGCGTCAAACCCGATGGGCATCGAACATTTGCCGGTAAAGATCGGCTCGCCCTCGATGGCGATGCCAGGCTATGACGTGCAAATCCTGTCGGACGAAGGCAACCCGCTGTCGGCCGGTGAACTGGGTGCGATTGCCGTAAAGCTTCCATTGCCGCCGGGAACCTTACCAACGCTCTGGAATGCCGAAGAGAGGTACTTGAAGAGCTATCTGAACACCTTCCCCGGCTACTATGAGACCGGTGATGCGGGCATGATCGACGAGGATGGTTACCTTTACATCATGGCGCGCACAGATGACGTCATCAACGTAGCCGGTCACCGCCTGTCGACAGGCGCCATGGAAGAGGTTCTGGCAGCACACCCGGACGTCGCCGAATGCGCTGTCATCGGGGCCACCGATACATTGAAGGGGCAACTGCCCGTCGGTTTCCTCTGTACCAACGCAGGGACCGAAAAACCCAGCGAGCAAATCGTGCGGGAATGCGTTTCGCTTGTGCGGGAAAAGATCGGGCCGGTTGCGGCGTTCAAGCACGCGGTTGTCGTGGATCGGTTGCCCAAGACGCGCTCGGGCAAAATCCTGCGCGGCACGATGGTGAAGATCGCGGACAATCAGGATTACAAAATGCCCGCGACCATCGACGACCCCGCCATTCTGGATGAGATCAAGGTCGCTCTGAAGACCATCGGCTATGCGGGTTAGCGCCTAGAACAAGCTAATTGTGCGCAGCTTCTTGGGACTGGACAGGAAGAAAACCTTGCCGATCCCATCGCGCACCGGCTCGCCATTCGGTCGTGTCGTGACACTGACATAGCCTCCACCATCGCGGTAATAGCTGGTGCAGACCGCGCCTTCCTTCGCCAATTGTGTCTTGAAGGCAATGGCAAGGTCAGTGTTGTAGCTTGACGGCAAGCCGCGAACCTGGACCTTGGCGGTACGGAAGTCACCGCAATAACGCGTGCTTTCGAGCTTGAAGGGCATGTTGACCAAAACGCGCGGGCGACCGGGGACCCCGGGAAGGCGCGGCATGATGAACTCGGCGTCGTAGACCACGGTATTGCTGCGCAACGTTCGACGCGCGATCCCTTCACAACTGTCCGAGCTTGCCTCGTAATCGGTGCATTCAAAAGGACGACTGGAATTCTCGGAGAAAAGCTGTTTCATCGGCACGGCTGCACCCTTGGGAACCGGTGCGCATGCGGCTGTGATCAGCAAAAGAGTGGCTACAAAAATTCGTTTCATGGTGATTCATCGCCTCAAAATGGAAAGTCATATCCGGTTATGAGGCGATTGTGTCCAAATCGTGCCGCTCAAACGAATTGTTCGCGGATCAGACGTTCTTCCAGACCGTGACCGGGATCAAAAAGGATGCGATGACTAACGGCCGGTTCGCTCTGCACTTCGACCCAATGGACGTTCCGAACAGGCCGACCATCGGCGTCTGCCATTACGGGGCGCTTTTCGGGGTGGAGCACATCAAAGCGCACGCGAGCAGATTTAGGCAAAAGCGCCCCTCGCCAGCGGCGCGGGCGGAAGGGGGCGACGGCCGTCAAGGCCAGAACTTCGGAACCAATCGGCAGAATTGGTCCATGTGCCGAGTAGTTGTACGCCGTTGAGCCAGCTGGAGTGGCCACAATGGCCCCGTCGCACACAAGTTCATCAAGCCGGGCGCGGCCATCGACTGACACCGCCAAGCGTGCGGCCTGCGGGCCTTCTCGTAACAACGACACCTCGTTAATGGCGAGCCCCTCCGTTACGCTCCCATCAGCCCCGCCAGCCTTCATTCGGAGCGGGTTGATGACCGCCTCTTCGGCTTCGGCCAACCGTGCCGGAAGGTCATTGTCTTGGTATTCGTTCATCAGAAATCCGACGGTGCCACGGTTCATGCCATAGACGGGCTTTCCCAATGGTTGCACGTCTTTCAGAGTTTCGAGCATGAAACCGTCGCCGCCGAGCGCGACAATCACATCGGCGTCTGCGGGTTTGACCTGACCATAGCGCGCAATAAGGTCATGTAGCGCCTCTTGCGCGACCGGCGCGTCGGACGCGCGGAATGAAATGGCTAACGCCTGACCCATGGTGTCCCTCCCGGTGGTGCGGCACGATTGCGCGCGCTGCGACGAAACTCAAGGTTTCGATTGGCAGGAAATGCGGGTATGAGGCGCGGAAACCTCTGAAATGGAGCCTGCCACATGAATGCGCCACAACGCACCGACGGATTCTTTACGGAAAGCCTGAAAGACCGGGACGCCGAGGTCTTTGGCGCGATCCAGTTAGAACTGGGTCGTCAGCGGGACGAGATCGAATTGATCGCCAGCGAGAACATCGTCAGCCGTGCCGTGATGGAAGCACAGGGTTCGGTCATGACGAACAAGTACGCCGAAGGCTATCCGGGGCGTCGGTATTATGGCGGCTGCCAATACGTCGATATTGCCGAGGAATTGGCCATTGAGCGGGCAAAGGAATTGTTCGGCTGTGGCTTCGCCAATGTGCAACCCAACTCAGGCAGTCAGGCGAACCAGGGCGTGTTTACGGCCCTTCTGAAGCCGGGCGACACTATTCTGGGCATGAGCCTGGATGCAGGTGGACATCTGACCCACGGGGCCCGTCCCAACCAGTCGGGCAAGTGGTTCAACGCGGTGCAATACGGTGTGCGCCAGCAGGATATGCAAATCGACTATGATCAGATTGCCGAACTGACCGCCGAGCATCAGCCCAAGATGATCATTGCTGGTGGATCGGCCATTCCCCGAGTTATCGATTTTGCCAAGATGCGCGAGATTGCCGACACGGTCGGCGCCTATCTTCTGGCTGACGTCGCGCATTTCGCCGGGCTGATTGCAGCCGGTCTTTACCCCTCGCCGTTCCCGCATGCCCATGCGGTCACGACAACGACGCACAAGACCCTTCGTGGCCCTCGAGGTGGCATGATCCTGACCAACGACGACGCTTTGGCCAAGAAAGTCAACTCGGCCATTTTCCCCGGCATCCAAGGCGGTCCATTGATGCATGTAATCGCAGGCAAGGCCGTGGCATTTGGCGAAGCCTTGCGACCGGACTTCAGGGCCTATCAGGCGCAGGTCATCAAGAATGCGCAGGCCATGGCAGATGAATTGATGAAGGGTGGTCTGGACATCGTCACAGGTGGCACCGACACACACGTGATGTTGGTTGACCTGCGTCCAAAGGGCGTGAAGGGCAATGCAACGGAGAAAGCGCTGGGACGCGCCCATATCACAACCAACAAGAACGGCATTCCGTTCGACACCGAGAAACCAACCATCACCAGCGGCATTCGATTGGGGACCCCTGCAGGCACCACACGCGGCTTCGGAGAAGAAGAATTCCGCCAAATTGCCCGATGGATCGTGCAGGTGACGGACGGGCTTGCTGCAAACGGTGAAGAAGGCAACGCCGACGTTGAAGCGCAAGTCAAGTCTAAGGTTCTGGAGATGTGCGGCAGTTTTCCGATTTATCCAGCACTTTGACGCTGTCGGTTCAGTCGAAATATCCGCGTTGAATCAATAGGAAGAAAAGGGCAACGAGGATCGCGAAGAGGACAAAGACGATGGCGGCGAGCCGGTCGAGGAGTTCGGCACGTCGTTCGGCCTTTGGATTTTGCTTGTTCAGGAATTCGCGCAACTTGCGTTCGGCTTTCGTGATGCGCTTTGCGTCCACACGGTGCGCGAACTTGGGATGGGCAGCGATGGTTTCAGCTTCAAGCAAGGCGTCGACTTCTCGCTGCAGATGCCGGGGGAGTTGCCTCTTAGCACGCTGAGCCACGTCCTTTAGCGACCCCGAACGTACGCGCAGCTGTTGCGCCATGAGGGTGGCCAATTCCTCTGTCTTTTCTGACACATCCATGTCTCTGGCGATAACGCGGTGAAGACGCTATGAAAAGCCCATGTTGAGGACAGTCCATTATGGCGCGCAAACTGATCAGCCGCCGTTGCTCATTGTCCACGGGCTTTTCGGTTCGGCCCGGAACTGGAGCGCGATTGCCAAGCGTTTATCCGATGAACGCCATGTCCTCGCGGTGGACATGCGCAACCATGGCGAAAGCTTTTGGGACTGTCGCCATGGGTACACTGACATGGCCGAGGACCTCGCAGAGGTACTGGACGGACCCGCCGACGTTTTAGGTCATTCGATGGGGGGCAAGGCCGCGATGGTGCTGGCGCTCAAACACGCTGACCTAGTCCGCTCGCTCATCGTGGCGGACATTGCGCCCATCGCCTACTCGCACACGCAACTGCCTCTGATTGAGGCGATGCGCGCTCTGGATCTGGATCGCGTGGGTTCGCGCCGTGATGCGGATGAACAGCTTCAAGCGCAAGTCGAGGAACCGGGGGTACGGGCATTTTTGCTGCAATCCCTCGACATCAAGGAAAAGCGGTGGCGACTGAACCTGGACGTGCTGGCCGCCGAGATGCCGCGCATTTTGGACTTTCCGGATATTCAGAGCCGTTTCGATGGCGCCACGCTTTTCCTGACAGGTGCGAAAAGCGACTATGTCAGTCGCGACCACCGCCCGATGATCAAGAGGATGTTTCCCAAAGCGCATTTTGCCAAGATTCCCGAAGCCGGGCATTGGCTGCATGCGGATCAACCGCGAGCCTTTGAGGCGGCGGTCCGAGTCTTTTCCGATCAGACGGCTACGGAATTCAACACAAGCTAAGGGAACCTTTCGCCCGATTCACACGTTGGGTCAGCGATACCCTGTGCAAATGTGGGACTTCCCTGTTCCGCTTTTGCGTCCCGAACAGGTGTCAGACGGGCGGGCAGCGTTCCCATTGTCCGCCCGTCCTCCCAAAAGAAGCCATGTGTCAAAAACAGGAAAAGGCGCCAGGTGCTTGGGAGTGATCCCGCACAACTCTGACGCCTTCCTGAGCTTCCCCCCAGAGGGCTTGGCCCAGCTGCTTCAGGTGTTGCCACCTTCCGCCGATGCTCCGGTTGCCCGTCACACCGCGCCCGCACCCGTTTCCCAAGACCTTGCCACTTCCCCTCTTGCGAGTGTCCGCGTTCTCCGGCCCTGGCCCACAAGCCTTTGCGTCCGGGTCAAGCACATGTCTCAACCTTTTCCGCTCCGGCCCCGAGGGGTCCTGCGCCCCGATCCGTTCCTTGCGGTTCCGACCAGTGTAAACAGGTTCGCTGATCCTTTCTGTTGTGACAACAAAATAGCACCGCAGCATTGAAAATAGTTGGGGATAAACCTTTGGAATTAATGGGGAAATATCTGGGGATAAGTCAGAATCTTGTGAAGTAACAGAATGATGACAGGCTGGATTTCGTGTCACGTGAATTGCCGATGACTTCAGGCTGTTTCTGCACCTGCGAAGATGCAATTGCCTGCCCTTCGCCTCGAATCACGCTCTTTCCCACGACTCACATGGGTGGCATATAGTCCCGAAAAGGGAGAGCTCTGATGCGAATTCTGTTGTCTATACTTGTCCTTGCCGGTGCACTTGCTACTTCTGGCTGTGTTCCACTAGTTGTAGGTGCTGGCGGCGCGATCGCGGCAGATACAATCTCTGAAGACAGGGGCAGGGACCTGTTCTAGCCAACATTTCAACAGTCACGACCGTCGAAGAAGTTGCCGCGGCTGACGCAGCAGGCCCAGTCCGGTTAAGTTGCCTGCAGTGTCGCTATTGCTGTGCATTCTGCGCGTACTCGATCCAGTAGTCGACATCCAGGATCCTTGCGATGAGCCCGAGATTGGCTCGCAGTTGCTCGGCATCAGCCATTGCGAGCGTTGCCATGTCAGAGATGCCACTTTTCTGAAGCATCCACACCAATCCGGGACCTGCACCTGGCAGTGAAAAGAGATCGCTGCCTTCATCTATTTCAACAGGCACCACTTCGGTGTCTTCGCCTGAATCAACTCCGGGGGTTTCGCTTTCACAACCCTTCGCATTGTCGTCAGTGGAGCCATTGATGGCCGCACTATCCAGTCCACTTGCACCATCATTGATCAATGCTTTGGCGACCAGTCCCAGTTCAACGTCCTCGGTAACAACGTTATCTTCCGACATTCCGACATCGTCCGGAGTGTCCGGCGCATCACATCCCTCGTCCTGCGCCGGACGCGGTTGCCCGGCCTCCGTATCTACCGATATCGAGTTCGGCTGCCTCGGCGTGTCCGTCGTCAGGGTTTTTGGGACAGATGGCTGTCTGATTTAAGAGAGAGTCTGGCTCATCAGGTTGCAGTGATTATGCGGCGGCATTGCGGTGAAGCAAGCGCCGGTTTTCGATTGTGTTCCGTTTGATCCTTTCTCGTTGTTTCAAGATCGTCTGGCCTCGACCGAAGTAGACATCGGCCGGGGTGAGGTTTTGCAGGCTCTCGTGGAAGCGCTTGTGATTGTAATGCTCGACGAAGCCATCGATCTGCTGTCGCAGGTCGCCGGGCAGGTAGTAGTTTTCCAGCAAGATGCGGTTCTTCAGGGTCTGGTGCCAGCGCTCAATTTTACCCTGGGTTTGCGGGTGATATGGGGCACCGCGGACATGATCCATCTGCTTATCGTCCAGCCAATCGGCCAACTCGCCAGATATGTAACTCGACCCATTATCACTGAGCAGGCGCGGCTTGTGTAGGACCGTAGCCTGATCGCAGCCCGATGCTTGCAGCGCCAGGTCGAGCGTGTCGGTTACATCGCTCGATTTCATCGTGGTACAGAGTTTCCGTGCGATGATGTACCGGCTGTAATCGTCCAGGATTGTGCTGAGGTAGAACCAGCCCCAGCCGATGACCTTGAGATAGGTGAAGTCGGTCTGCCACAGCTCGTTGGGACGCGTTGTCTTGTCGCGGAACTCGTCAGCGGCGGACAAAACCACATAGGCCGGGCTGGTGATCAGGTCGTAGGACTTGAGGATTCGATAGACCGAAGCTTCTGATACAAAGTACTTTTCCGTATCAGTGAATCGAACGGCCAGCTCACGTGGTGACAGATCACTTTCCTTCAGAGCCAGGTCTTTGATCTTCTCGCGGATCGGCTCAGGAATGCGGTTCCAGACCCGCGACGGCCTGGGGCTGCGATCCTCAAGTGCCTCGGGACCACCCGACAGATACCGGTCATACCAGCGATAGAAGGTGGTCCTGGGGATGCCGAGCTTGTCCAGCGTTCGTTTGGTCGGGAGATGCGAACCTTCGACGAGGCGGATGATCTCCAATTTTTCGGATGCGGGATACCTCATTCGTCGTCGTCCCCATCCGCGATCATGCTTTTTTTGAGCACCCGCAGCTCCAGCGCCTGTTCGGCAACGACCTCTTTCAAATCGCGGGCTTCACGACGCAAGTCTTTGACCTCGCTCGATGTCGCCGCACGTGCCGTATCGCCTGCAAGACGCTTCTTGCCAGCTTCGAGAAACTCTTTCGACCAGCTGTAATAGACGCTCTGAGCGATACCCTCGCGACGGCACAGCTCAGCAATGCTGTCCTCGCCCTTGAGGCCATCCAGAACGATCCGGATCTTCTCTTCGGCAGAATACTGTTTGCGCGTCGCGCGGCGGATGTCTTTAACGACCTTCTCGCCGTGGCTTTGCTTGGTTCCGGGTTTCTGTCTCATCTCCACTCCTTGGTGACTACGATGTGCCAGAAACCCTCCCTTATCAAATCGCCCTAAACTGTCCCATTGGTGCTGACGTCAGACAGGCGGAGGCAAACATGATGCCGGGAAGACAAGGCAACTTCTTCGAGATATCGTTTGTATGGAACTCCTTGGAAAGTCCTATGCTGAACACAGAGGGTATGAAGTTAAGTCATCTCGCGCGTTTATGATTTTTTACTATGGCGAATGTTCTTTGAAGGAACCGTTTGCACTTACCCGAGATGATTTAGACAAGCACTTTGGGTATCCAGTCGTTGATTATATCGAGGAAAAGAACGAGGTATTTCGAAACGAATTGGACAAACTAATTCGAGCCTAACTACCCATCCATCTTCAACGCATTGATAAAGGCTTCCTGCGGGATCTCCACCTTACCGAATTGGCGCATCTTCTTCTTGCCCGCCTTCTGCTTCTCCAGCAGCTTTTTCTTCCGCGTGGCGTCTCCGCCATAGCACTTCGCTGTCACGTCCTTCCTCAACGCTGAGAGCGTCTCGCGCGCGATGACCTTACCGCCGATGGCCGCCTGGATGGGGATTTTGAACATGTGGCGGGGGATCAGGTCTTTCAGTTTCTCGCACATGGCGCGGCCGCGTTGCTCGGCGCGGTCGCGGTGGACCATCATGGAGAGCGCGTCGACCGGTTCGTCGTTCACGAGGATCTGCATCTTGACCAGGTTGTCGGTGCGGTAGCCCGTCATCTGGTAGTCGAAGCTGGCATAGCCCTTGGTCACCGATTTCAGGCGGTCGTAGAAGTCGAAGACGACCTCGTTCAGCGGCAAGTCATAGACCACCATGGCGCGGGTGCCGGCGTAGGTCAGGTCTTCCTGTATGCCACGCCGGTCCTGGCAAAGTTTGAGGACGTCGCCGAGGTATTCGTCGGGGACCAGGATGGTGGCCTTGATGCGGGGTTCTTCGAGGTGGTCGACGTGCGTCAGGTCAGGCATGTCGGCGGGGTTGTGCAGTTCGATCTGCGCGCCGTCCTTCATGTAGATGTGGTAGATGACCGACGGCGCGGTGGTGATGAGGTCGATGTTGTATTCACGTTCGATGCGGTCGCGGATGACCTCGAGGTGCAGAAGGCCGAGGAAGCCGCAGCGGAAGCCGAAGCCGAGGGCGGCAGACGTTTCCATCTCATAGGAGAAGGAGGCGTCGTTCAGGGCGAGTTTCTCGATGGCGTCGCGGAGGTCTTCGAATTCGGCGTTGTCGACGGGGAAGAGGCCGCAGAAGACGACGGGTTGCGCGGGTTTGAAGCCGGGGAGTGGCGTTGAGGTGGGCTTTCGTTCGTGCGTGATGGTGTCGCCGACGCGGGTGTCGCGGACCTGTTTGATGCTGGCGGTGAGGATGCCGATTTCGCCGGGGCCGAGTTCGGCGATGTCGACCATCTGGGGTTTGAGGACGGCGAGTTTGTCGATTTTGTACTTGGCGCCGGTCTGCATCATCAGGATGTTGTCGCCCTTGGCGATACGCCCGTCGATGACGCGGATCATGACGACGACGCCGAGGTAGGGATCGTACCAGCTGTCGACCAGCATGGCCTTTAGGGGGGCGTCTTTGTCACCTTGCGGGGATGGCAGGCGCTGGACGATGGCTTCGAGGACATCGGGGATGCCGATGCCGGTCTTGGCGCTGATCTGGACGGCGTCGGTGGCGTCGATGCCGATGACGTCTTCGATCTGTTCGGAGACGCGGTCGACGTCTGCGGCGGGCAGGTCGATCTTGTTCAGGACGGGCACGATCTCGTGGTCGGCGTCGATGGCCTGATAGACGTTGGCGAGGGTCTGAGCCTCGACCCCTTGGGAAGCGTCGACGACCAGCAGCGAGCCCTCGACGGCCTGCATGGAGCGGCTGACCTCGTAGGCGAAGTCGACGTGGCCGGGGGTGTCGATGAGGTTGAGGATATAGGTTTCGCCGTCTTTCGCGGGGTATTCGATGCGGACGGTGTTGGCCTTGATGGTGATGCCGCGCTCGCGCTCGATGTCCATGCTGTCGAGGAGTTGTTCCTGCATGTCACGCTCGGCCACCGTCCCGGTCATCTGGATCAGGCGGTCGGCAAGCGTGGATTTCCCGTGGTCGATATGGGCGACGATGGAGAAATTGCGGATATGCGCGAGGTCGGTCATGGTGGATGGATATGGTTTGGATGCAATGCCGGGTCAAGGAGGGTTGTTTGGAAAGAGACAAGGGTGAATTCTACAGTTCGCTGGTGTTGCCCGAAGCCCCGGAAGTTCAAAGAATACTGCTGTTCAGGATGGCAATGCGTTCCACGCCGGCCTTGATGCGGCCGCTGACACACATGCCGCTACAAGAGAACCGGGGCTTTGTCGCGCTTCACCTATTCCGATTGTTATTGACCACCTTTCTTTGGACCAGAAACGAACGACATTCCGGCAAGCTCTTGGACCATGTCGACAAGTTCTCTAGTTTCGGGCTTTCCGAGCGTGAGTATGAGTTCAGGTTTGGGCCAATCACTGCTCTTACAAGATATTTGCGCACCAACGCGGAATTCGCCTCTGTCTACTACGAGACACTTTCGAGGATAACTTCCTATTTGAGTGGTGCTACGAGGCACGACCATTCGAATGACCCAAAAACGCCAATAGATCTTCAACCGGCTTTCGATACATTGGGCTTCTTGCCCGATAGTGAGTTCACGGCGGAACTGGGTCCCCTTTCCTCGCTGCCACTTTGGGATCCGGTCCCGCACGGTTTGGATTGGCGGCTACAGGAGTTTTGGGAGATACTTGACCAGTCAGGCCAGTTTGATTTTTGGCGTCGATGGTATGACGGTTTTCTGACCGGAAAGCCGATCGACCAAGACATCCCGTTCGAAGTGGCGTCGATTGATGATGAGGTCTGGGACAAGGGACCGGGCGCGATCAGCGAGGAAATCGCGAAGATTGAAACTCGCTTTGAGCTAGAAGCACGCATTGCCGAACTTGAATCAGAAAAGGCTGCAATAATTGCCAATCGGCACGGCGTTGGTGGCAATATGCCGCCCGAACCCATTGGAGATGATTATCCAAGCGAGGCAAATGAAGTTGTCGAGCGGCTTGTCGTGGTTTGGGATGATGTTGAAGCCCTGAAAGAAGAAGCGAGACAAAAGGTTCCTAATCGTGCGACGTTTGAGGCTGCCATGTCGCGCATTGGCGCAGCATTGGCCGCCATCGCGAAATGGAGCGCTGGGAAAGCAGACCTTTCGGTAGACACTTTGATAAAGTGGGGAATACCGGCAGCGTGTGGGTATCTTGTTGTGAATCCAGCCAAGTTACAGGCGGTCTTTGACGCCGCCAAAGCCTTAGCGTCCGCATTCTTCTGAACGGCAATAGGCACATGCAAATAGCCGCGACAGCGCCTGCCCGTGGTGTGGCGCTTCTGTCCTTCGGACGGCAGTGGTTAATGGGCTTCAAGGTACATTGTCTGCCGGGCCATTGCGCAGGTGACGACAAAGCGCTGGCGCTGGCGCGGCGGCCTTCGGCCTCGACTCCGCGCCCTTATGGCACCCACGGGCTTGGTGGCAGGCGGAGCCTCAGGCGATGATGCCGGCCTC
>JASJDQ010000075.1 GCA_030065075.1 Paracoccaceae bacterium
GGCACGTAGGGATCGTCAGAGCTCTCGGCAAAAGCCGTCAGACGCGTCTGGCTATCGGGCGGCAGCTCGCCCGTAATGATGTGATAGAAGCTCGCCGGAAGCGAGCAGGGACCGTCTTGCGACCTCTATTCGCTGGCGGCGAGCTTCTATCACATCATTACGGGCGAGCTGCCGCCCGATAGCCAGACGCGTCTGACGGCTTTTGCCGAGAGCTCTGACGATCCCTACGTGCCGTTGGGCAAAGCGTCCAAGGGTTATTCCAAGCGTTTTTGCGCAGCGCTCGACAAGGCGATGTCGGTCTTGCCGCGTGACCGGATGCAAGCAGCGACCGAATGGGTTGATTTCCTCGATCATGGTGGCGCCGAGGCGAAGAAGCCACGCGCAAGTGCTGGCAAGAGCCGTGAGCCCGGCAAAAGCAAGGGAATGCCGTTCCTACTGGGGGGCACCGCGCTTGCCGCAGTTGCGGGGGCTGGATACTTTTTCATGAATCCCGCTGAAGAGGCCCCGACGCCAACTGTTGATGCGCTGCAAACCGCGGCCGTGGAGACGCAGGCCCCGGCGCCAGTGCCAGTGGAACCGACACCAAGCGTTGAGCCTCAACCGGATGACACGGCAGTTGCCGCGGCACCGACGCCCGAAGAGGCTGTTGAGCCTGTTGCGCCCGCGGGCGAAGAAGAGACGGCCTCCGTTGCCGTCCTGAGCGATACCAGCGAATTGACGCGGCTCTTCTCTCCGTCGCCGATCCAGCCTGCGCCGGCGCCCGCTGCATCGGCCCCGCAGCCTCAGCGCGAGCCCACGCCTGACACGGCCGTTCCTGCAAACGAACGTACGGCGGACGCATCGTCGCGAGCCGCACGGGCACCCGAACCGCGCCCCGTGGGCCTGGCGACGGATGCGCCGCAGCCCGCGTCTGTTGATCAACTGACCTCGACGTGGTCAGTCCGTTTGCCGTTTGCGCCGGATGCATCTAATCCTGCCACCGTCGGAGAGGTTCTTTTTCCCGGCTGGAGCTGGCTTCAGGAAGGTGTTGAAATCGCCTCGTTGAATGGTGTGGAAATCGACGGCATCGCCGCCATTCCGGACATTCTGCGGCTTACGACCAGTGTGACAGATCAAACGCAGCTTGAGGCCACGATTGGCGTTCGTCGTGGCGGTCGGCCGGTATCGGAATTCCCCGTTATCTTCCCAGTCATCGAGCAGACGGCTTTGCCGAATGGCATCGCCTTCGAGGCCGTATTCGATAACAGCACTTGGAAAACGGTGGTCGCAGATGTTCCCGTGGGCGTGACAACCTCCCTGCAGTCTGGCGACGTCCTGATCGGTTATCCGTCAACCAGCGCTTCAATGGACGGGCGGACAAGCTTTGGCGATGCCGTTCAGGCCAGCATGGATGCCGGCGAGACGTCCGCGATGCTTCTGGTCCAACGGGATGGCCAGGAACTGGAAATCCCTCTGGCGTTCTTCGCGACGGATGAAACCACGACAAGTCAACCATCACCGGAACCTGTCGCGGCCGAGCAAGTCAGTTTGCCGCCGATCGAAGTCAAGACCGTCACGGTTGCGCAAGCGCCCAGAGTGCCGTTCACGCTTTCAGACACAGAGGTGGCAACCGTTGCCACGGTTGAAGAAGGCGCACCCTCCTGGCTGGTGCCCGGGCTTCGCATCCTGTCCGTGAACGGGCAACCCGTGACGTCGAATGCCGACATCCTGGCGCGGATCGATGCAGCGGCCTTGACTGCGGGCGGAGCGAGCTTTGACGTCACTATCGGATCGGATGCCAGCCTGAGCGAGGCCGCCATCGAGCGCGACCTGACCGTTGCGCTGGAGACGCGTACCGCGCTGTTGAACGGCCTGACTTTCGCGACCTTTGACGACAACGGGAAGATCGTCACCGAGGTGATTGAAGCCCCGGAAATTACGAGCCTGGAAGTTGGCGACACGCTTGTGGCCTATATGGTGACGGGCGAACGGCTGGACGGCAGCACTTCGCTTCAGGCGATCTTGGAACGCGAACTGGCGAACGGACAATCCAACTTCAGCTTCGCCGTCGACCGTGCTGGCGAAATGTGGGTCGAGGCCTTCACGTTGGTAGAGCTCGATTAGTAGCCAGAAAAACGCACCCCTCAGGGAGGACAGTCATGTTTCTGTTCGGAAGAAAATCGAAAACCGCTCCTGCGCCCGCGCCAGAGCCTCTGGTATTGGAGACGCCGGTACAGCCTGCGGCGGGCGAGGCGGCCAGCGACGCCGTGCCTCAGAAACGGCGGCGCCCTGTCTCGGCGGGCAAGACCCGACTGATGGGCTTCGATACCTCGGATGGTCGCGTTGTCGATCTGTTTGGCCAAGACAAGGCCGAGACCAGCTCGGAGCGGACCGAATTTGCCGTTGCCGTGGTGATGATCACCAAGGGTCCCGGTTTCGGTGCCTGCTTTTCGATCAAATCCGGCATGAGCCAGATCGGGCGCGGAGAGGATCAGGCGATCCAGCTTGATTTCGGCGACATGGCGATCTCGCGCTCGAACCATGCGGCCATCGTCTATGATCCCAAGGAGCACACCTTCCTTCTGGGTCACGGCGGAAAATCCAACATCGTCAGGCTGAATGGCAAGCCGGTTGTCAGCACATCCGATCTGACGACGGGCGACGAAATCGAAATCGGTGAAACGCGGATGCGCTTTGTGGCGCTTTGTTCGGACCAGTTCGACTGGGCCAGCGCCGAAGGTGAAGAGGGGGGTGACGACGATGATATGGAGATTGCCTGAGCCACGTTTTGATGTCGCGTCGGCGCTTGATCGCGGCGGGCGTGACTATCAAGAGGACTCGCTGGTGGCGGACTTCGCCGTCGGCGACGACTGCGGCATTGTCGTTCTGGCCGATGGAATGGGCGGGCATTCGGCGGGCGATGTCGCCAGCAAGATCGTCGTCACTGAAGTCTTCAGCGAACTGAAGTTCCATAGCGATCTTTTCTTCGACCACGCGCAAAGCATGCCAACGCTCATGTCGAATGCCATCAATTCGGCAAACGCCTGCGTTCGCGAAGCCATGCTGGAAAACCCGGAATCCAAGGGAATGGGATCAACGGTTGTGGCGTCCGTCATGGCCGGCAACCGGATGTACTGGACATCCGTGGGTGACAGTCCGCTTTATCACTACCGCGGCGGCAAGATGACCCAAGTGAACGAAGACCACTCCATGGCGCCTCAGATCGACGCGCTTGTATTGGCCGGCGCGATCAAGCCTGAGGAAGCGAAATCACATCCTGACCGCAACTGTCTGACCTCGGCGATTGCAGGCGGCAAGATCAACCGGATGGACAACCGTGGCGTGGCCCTGGACTTGAAGGCGGGCGACATCGTGGTGGTATCCAGCGACGGGTTGCAGTTCCTGGAAGACAAGGTGATCACGCGGATCATTTCGCGCAATCGGCGCAAGCCGAGTGCGGACATCGCAAATGCGCTTTTGCAGGCGGTCAAGGGGCTGGAGCATCCTGAACAGGACAACATCTCTTTCGCGGTAGTCAAAGTGCGGCACGAAAAGCCAGTCATTCGTCCGGTCCGTCGCGGCGCGGAGGCCGTGACCGAGTTCGCCTCGACCCGACTAACCGAAGCGATGGTTCTGGACGGCGGCGCGTCTGCAGGTGTGGTGGCGCCCAAGGACGGGGGTGCCGCAGCGGCGCAAGCATTCGACGAGCGATCGACGGCGGAGGCTGCCAGTGGCGCGGCGCCGAAATCGAAAGTAGCACAGGGATAATGGCATGGCAGAGGACGAGCAACGCAAGGCTGTGACGTTGCGGCTCGCCCAGCTTCTGGCGGCGCAAGCGTTGACTGCGAAGGACCAGGACATCGGCGAACGTAGCTTGCGCCGGTTGAGCGACCCATTGCGGTTGATGATTTTCGGCCTGGACAGCAGATACGCGGCATCGCTCTTGAACCTTATGCTGGGGGAACGTCTGGTTCCTCAGCCAGATACCCGCGCGTTGATACAGGTGATGTACAGTGACGAGGTCTTTGCCGACGTGCATTTCCGCGACGGCAGTCGGACGAAGTTGCCATATGAAGGCTTTGGCCAGATTTTCGAGAACAACCCAATCAAGATCAGGATCGGCGCAGCCTTGCCCGTGCTGAAAAAGCTGTCCGTCATGGTCGTTGCCAATTCAAATGCCGATCTTCTTTGCGAGGACATCGAACGCGCGATGTTCCTTTCGGACATCGTCCTGTGGACAGGGGCCGATCTTGCCGAACCGATGTGCGCGCTTTGGGACCGCGTGCCCGATGAATTGCGTAGCCACAGCCATGTCGTTCGCGCGCCCATTGGCAGCGATGCCGGGATTTGGGAGACAATTGAAGCTGATTTCGTGGGGAACCTCACGGTCGATCCCGAAGCCGCTCTGTCGGCCAAAGCCAGCGCTGACGGTGTCGACAAGGCTGCGTTCAAAGCGGCTGGCGGGGTTTCTTTGGTCAAGTTGATCAAGGGCGAGATCGAGGTGTTGACGCAGTCTTCCCTGGACGCGGCAGAAGTGCTGTTGATGCGCCATGGCGAAGTCGGCGACACCGTCAAACCCGAACGGCCTGAATCTCTAGCCGTCAAGGCGGAGCCGGACCCCCAACCTTTGGCCGTCCAGCCGGAGCCGGAACCCCAACGTCCGCCCGCCGAGCCGTCACCTGCGACAGAATCGGTTCAGAAGAGTGAAGCGCCAGTTGCCCCGCGGCAGGTGGTTGCGTCGCGGCCGGTTTCAACAATCGCGTCCCGACCAAGAAGTGTTGCATCTTCGCGGGTCGTCAGCCATTCCGCGCCACAAGCCGTCAACACGCCGCAAGATAGCGGGGCCAAAGTGGAACCGAAGCGAGTGAAGACAAGCCGCGCGAAAACCGGTCCCGCCGTCACGCCTTGGTCATTGGGGCTTTAGCCCGCGTCTTCGTCATCCAGAAGGATACGCGCGGCATTCCCTTCGGGGTCTTCGTACTGGTTGTGCGACAAACCCCAGATGAAGGCGGCCAGTCCGGCACCGCCAAGGATCAGGGAAACGGGGATCAGGATGACAAGGACGTTCATGAAGCTCTCCGGACGCGAAGCGCGTTGATCAGCACGGTCAACGAGGATGCGGACATGGCCAGAGCGGCCAGCATCGGTGTTGCGAAGCCCGCCAGCGCGATGGGAATGGCGACCGCGTTGTACAAAGTCGCGATGGTGAAGTTCTGCCGGGAAAGGCGGACCGCAGCGCGGGACGTTGCGATCAGGGCAGGAAGGTCTTCCAGGCTGTCACGCACAAGAACCACATCGGATGCGCTTCGCGCGGCTTCGAGCGCCGTTGCTGGCGCGACCGAGGCATGGGCGGCGGCGAGTGCCACCGTGTCGTTCAGCCCGTCGCCGACCATCAGCACGTGGTGGCCTTCGGCCTCGCTAGCCTCGACCATCGTATGCTTGTCTTCGGGCGCCATCTCCGGCGTGAAGGCCGAAAGACCCAAGTCTTGCGCCAGGCGCTTGGCTCGCGTGGCGCTGTCGCCGGTCATCATGGCCACGTCCAGACCCGAGGCGCGGACACCGGCGATCGCTTCTGCCGCGCCCGAGCGCAGGGTTTCGTTCTGACGAAGCGCGATCGCGCGCGCGCCCGTTTTCAAGGCCAGGCCGCCACCGTCTAATCCCACCCAGGCAGCCTGGCCCAGCCGGACCTCCTCTCCGGCAACTTGTCCGCTCACGCCCCGTCCGGCGCGTTCGCTTATGTCCTCGATCAGGGCAGGGGTAGTCTGGCCCAAACGGGCGGCAAGGGCACGGGCAACAGGGTGTTTCGAAGCTTGGGCAAGCCCAAGCGCAATGGCCCGCTCGTCGTCGCTGAGGGTGTCCAGGTCGAAGTCGAAACCTGGCTGCGTGAGCGTTCCGGTCTTGTCGAAAAAGACCGTGTCCACCTCGGCCAGGCGTTCGAGCGCGGTGCCGGATTTCACGAGGAAACCAAGCTGATAGAGCTTGCCGATGGCCGCCGTGGCGACGGCAGGCACGGCGAGGCCAAGGGCACAGGGGCAGGTGATGATCAGAACCGCGATGGCAATGTTCAGCGAGAGCCGCAGATCGCCGGTGCCGATGTACCATCCGAGAAACGCAAGTGCCGAAAGGATGTGCACGGCGGGCGCATAGACCTGTGCGGCTTTGTCGGCGAGCGAGGTATAGCTGTTCCGCGCATTCTCGGCCGTTTCGACCATGGCCGCCATCTGTCGAAGGCTTGTGTCATCCCCAACGGCTGTGGCGGTCAGCGTGAAGGGCGCGCCCAGATTCACTTCGCCCGCGCGCAAATCGGCGTCCTTGCCGTGGGTGACCGGCTCGCTTTCCCCGGTCAGGAAAGATCGGTCCGTGACGGCTTCGGCGCTGACCAGCCGTCCGTCCGCTGGCACGCGCGCGCCAGTGGGCACCAACAACACGTCGCCGACCACGAGGTCCGCGATTGGCACGGTTTCCACCCGCGTCCCGCTTTTGCGCTCGGCCGTATGGACCTCCAGTGCGGCAAGTTCGCCTGCCGCCGACCGGGCCGAGGCGCGGGTGCGATGCTCCAAATAACGACCGATCAACAGGAAGAACGTCAGCGACAGGGCGGCGTCGAAATAGGCGTGATGCCCGCCATGGAGTGCTTCGTAAAGCGACATCATCGCGGCCAGAAGGATGGCCAGCGAAATGGGCACATCCATGTTCAGTCGGAAGCCCTTCAGGCTTTGCGCGGCGCTTTGAAAGAACGGCTGGGCCGAATAGAGCACCGCAGGCAGCGCGATTGATGCCGAAATCAGGTGGAATAGATCACGCGTTGCGTCTGCGGCCCCCGACCATACGGCGACCGACAAGAGCATGACGTTCATCATGGCAAAACCGGCCACGCCCAAGCGCAAGAGCAGATCGCTGCCGGTGGCGTCGGTGTCATGGGCCAGCCGCGACGCATCGAAGGGGAAGGCCTCGTAACCGGTGCGCTTGAGCTCGTCCACAAGCGCTTCGGCGGGAAGGTCGGTCTGCGCCGTCACGCGGCGAAGCGTCAGGTTCACGCGGGCATGGGCGACTTGCGGAAGAGCGTTCAGGGCGCGTTCGATCTTGCCGATGCAGGCGGCGCAATGCACATCCGGCACGGAGAGTGCCACGCTGGGACGTGCGACATCGGCGGCCACATCGTCCGCGGGCAGGCCCGCGCAGGCTGGGCAGGCGGCGGTCACTCGACAACCTTGACGATAATGCGCTGCTCGAACCGCGTGCCATCTTCGGCGCGCGCCACCAGACGCAGGTTCCAGTTACCGGGGCCTGCCGTCACGGGCGCGGTGAAAGCGTGACCGTTGAACGCGAAATCGGGCGTCTGGTCGGCGCCGACATGGGTCGCGCGGCCAAAGGTGGCTCTCTCGATCAGGGGTTCGACGGCTTGGCCATCCTTCATGACCGAAAGTGTCAGAACACCTCCCTCGACCACGGCACCGACCTCCCAGTCGAGGCGCGTTTGCGCCTGCCGGTTCCGCTCAAACGCCTGAGACGCGACGTAGGAATTCTTGGTCTCCAGCCCCGGGAAGGTCTTCACCGCGTTGAAGGCCAGCGTCAGGTTGACGCTTATGATGATCCCGAAGGCCAGAACGAAGGCACCGAGGACGTGCCATCCCTTGATCTCGGTCATCTGGCTGCTCCCTTTCCGTTGAATGTGCTGTCGTTGTAGGCGCGCTCGCCGCCCGTCAGATCGTCGACCCAGAAGCGGATTTGCGTGGTATGTGCTTCCGCCGGCATGCTGTCGGGCGGTGCCGTCACATAGACGCGGAGTTTTTTCGTCTCGTTCGCGGGCACCACTGTTGTGGGTCCTCCGACGCTGCCTTCGACGTCGATCTTCAGCGCATCGTCACCACGAACGGTCATGCCGAAAAGATGATCTTCGCCATGCTTGTTCCGAAGCCGCACCTCATAGACGTTGCGGATCGTGCCATCGGACAAAGTCACGAAGGTGGGGTTCCGCAAAGGGGCCACGGTCATGTCGATCTCGGGCCGGACAAAGAGCGCCCAGACCATCGCCAGACCGATCAGCGACCAAAGTGCGGTGTAAACCATCGTCCGGACGCGGAAGACGTGGACCCAATAGGGCCGGGGCTTGTTACCGGCCCGTTCCAGCGGTTCGTCCGAGAGCGCCAGATAGTCGATCAGCCCGCGCTCTTTCCCGATCTTGTCCATGACCTCGTCGCAGGCGTCGATGCAAAGCGCGCAGGTGATGCACTCCATCTGTTGGCCCTTGCGGATATCGATGCCCATCGGGCAGACGTTGACGCAAGCCATGCAGTCGATGCAATCGCCCAGGTTCTCTGCGCCTTCGGCCTTCCGGTGCTTGCCGCGTGGCTCGCCCCGCCAGTCGCGATAGGCCACTGTCAGCGTGGCATCGTCCATCATCGCCGCCTGAATACGCGGCCAGGGGCACATGTAGATGCAGACCTGTTCGCGCATGAAGCCGCCGAAGATGAAGGTCGTCGCGGTCAGCACGGCGATCGAGGCATAGGCGACATAGGGTGCCTGCAGGGTCACCAGATCGTGGGCCAACGTGGGCGCGTCCGCGAAGTAAAACACCCAGGCACCGCCGGTCGTCACTGCGATCAGCAGCCAGACGACCCATTTCGTGACGCGGAGGCGAACCTTGCGCAGCGACCAATCGGCGTTCCAAAGCCGGACGCGGGCGTTCCGATCCCCTTCGATCCAGCGTTCGACGAGGATGAAAAGGTCGGTCCAAACGGTTTGCGGACAGGTGTACCCGCACCAGACGCGGCCAAGCGCGCTGGTGAAGAGGAAAAGCCCAAGGCCCGCCATGATCAGCAAACCGGCCACGAAATAGAATTCATGCGGCCAGATCTCGATCCAGAAGAAATAGAAGCGCCGGCCCGCCAGGTCGACCAGCACCGCCTGATCAGGCAGGTTCGGGCCACGATCCCAGCGCAGCCAGGGCGTTAGGTAATAGATGCCTAACGTCACCGCCATGACCCACCATTTCAGCGTACGAAAGACCCCGCTGACACGGCGCGGGAAGATCGGCTCGCGCGCGGAATATAGTGAATCTTGCTGGGTCAAATCAGACATTCCGGATTATGGCGTTGCATTGTGACGTAAATTGCCGCGCCCGGCCGGGCGCGGCTTTGATCCTGGTCAAATTAGGCGAGGCTTATTCGCCACCGCCCAACGCGTGGACATAGGTTGAAACTGCGCGCACGTCGGCCTCTGCAAGGCGTTGTCCCCAAGCCGGCATGACGCCGAAACGCGCGTTGGTGATCGTCTCGATCAGAGACGCGCGATCATCGCCGTAAAGCCAGATAGCATCCGCCAAGTTCGGTGCGCCGCCCACGGGATCGCCTTTACCGGCCTCGCCATGACACGCCGCGCAGTTGTCGGCGTAAAGCGTCGCTCCGGGTTCGCTGCCGCCGCCTGTGGCGAGCGTCGGGATGAAGTCAGCCAGTGCTTCGATCTCGCTTGCCTCCAGGATATCGCCGAAGGCAGGCATTTCGGAGTAATGCGCGTTCTCGTCCGTATCGTTACGAATGCCGTGACGCACGGAATAGGCGATTTCCTCCAACGTGCCGCCCCAAAGCCAGTCGTTGTCCAACAGGTTGGGATAGCCCTTGGCCCCTTGCGCACCCGCGCCGTGGCATTGGCTGCATTGGGCGCGGAACACAGCGCCGCCGCGGGCTACCGCGTAACGGTGCAGATCGTCGCCCGGCGCAAGTGTGCTGAGATCGGCCGATACGAGCTGTGAGACCAACTCGGCATTCGCCGCCTCATGTGCCGCAATATCATCGGCAACCTGAGCGCGGGTCGAATAGCCGAGGACACCTTCGGTCGCACCCGAGATCAACGGCCAGGCCGGATAGGCGATGGTATAGCCGATGCCCCAGATGATCGTCAGGTAGAAGGTCCAGAGCCACCAGCGCGGCAATGGCGTGTTCAGTTCCTCGATCCCGTCATAGCTGTGACCGGTGGTGGTTTGGCCGGTCGCTTCATCAAGCCTTGGTTCAGCCATTTTGGGTCTCCTTCAGGAAATCGGTCTTGCAGGCGCAAGTATCGCAGTCGTTGGAACAGCCGTCGTCGTCCTCCCGGAACGGGATGCCGGCTGCATCTTCCCGTGCCGCCCGCTGGCTGGGCAGGAAGGCCCATATCACGACCGACAGGAAGAAGCCGAACATGGCCAGAAGGAACCAGCTGTCAGCGAAAGCACGGAGCAATGTGTAGGTATCCACTGTGCTCTCCTATCGGCTGGCCGCTGGCGTGAAGGTCGAGAAATCGACCATCGTACCAAGGACTTGCAGGTATGCGATGATGGCGTCCATCTCGGTCAGCTCGGGCTGGCCGTCAAAGTTGCCGACGGCGGCACCAGGGTAGCGTTCCAAGAGGGCGTCCCAATCCGCGTCCGGATCGGCCTGATCGCGGAAGTCGGCCTGGGCCAGCTCGATCTGCTGGTCCGTATAGGGCACTCCGACGAAGCGGTGCGTGCTCATCACATCGGCGATGTCCTCGCCATCCAAGGTTGCGTTCAGAAGGAACGCGTACTTGGGCATGATGCTTTCCGGCACGACCGATTGCGGGTCGATCATGTGATCCAGATGCCAGGCGTTCGAATACCTGCCGCCCACCCGCGCCAGGTCAGGACCTGTTCGCTTCGAGCCCCACTGGAACGGATGGTCGTACATGCTTTCCGCGGCAAGGCTGTAGTGGCCATAGCGCTCGACCTCGTCCCGCATGGGCCGGATCATCTGGCTGTGGCAGACATAACAACCTTCGCGGATGTAGATGTCGCGGCCTTTCAGCTCCAGCGGCGAGTAGGGGCGGACTCCGTCGACTTCCTCGATCGTGTTTTCGAGCCAGAAGAGGGGCGCGATTTCCACGATGCCGCCGACGGTCACCACCAGAAGCGAGGTTACCAACAGGAGCGTCGGGCTGCGTTCCAGAATGGCGTGTTTCTGTATCATTGCCATTGTCAGGGCTCCTTACACAGGGGTGGTGATTTGAGAGACGGGCTGGGTGACCGGGGCATGGCCCCGGATCGTCTTGTACATGTTCCAGCACATCAGGAGGGCGCCGGTGAGGTACAAGATCCCGCCGCATCCGCGCACGACATACATCGGGAACTTGGCGCTGACGGTGTCGGCGAAGCTGTTCACCAGGAAGCCCTGGTCATCGACTTCACGCCACATCAGGCCTTCCATGATGCCGGTGACCCACATCGACGCCGCGTAGAGCACGATGCCGATGGTGGCGAGCCAGAAGTGCCAGTTGATCGCCGCCATCGAGTACATCTTGTCCCGACCCCAAAGCTTCGGCGTCAGGAAGTAGATGCAGGCGAAGACGATCATGCCGTTCCAGCCAAGCGCACCCGAGTGCACGTGCCCGATCGTCCAGTCGGTATAGTGGCTGAGCGAGTTGACGGCCCGGATCGACATCATCGGCCCTTCGAAGGTCGACATGCCGTAGAAGGCCAGGCTGATCACGAACATCCGGATGATCGGGTCGGTCCGGATTTTATCCCAGGCGCCATTCAACGTCATCAGGCCGTTGATCATGCCACCCCAGCTGGGCATCCAGAGGATGACCGAGAACACCATGCCGAGCGTCGAGGCCCAGTCGGGCAGGGCGGTGTAGTGCAGGTGGTGCGGACCCGCCCAGATATACAGGAAGATCAGCGCCCAGAAGTGGATGATCGACAGCCGATAGCTATAGACCGGGCGACCGGCCTGCTTCGGCACGAAGTAGTACATCATGCCCAGGAAGCCCGCGGTCAGGAAGAAGCCCACCGCGTTGTGGCCGTACCACCATTGCGTCATTGCATCCTGCACACCGGCGAAGACCTGGACTGACTTCGAGCCCCAGATGCTGACCGGGATGGCAAGGTTGTTGACCACATGCAGCATGGCGACGGTGACGATGAAGGACAGGAAGAACCAGTTTGCGACATAGATGTGTTTCTCTTTCCGGACCATGATTGTGCCCAGGAAAACAAGCAGATAGGCGACCCAGACGATGGTCAGCCAGATATCGACGTACCACTCGGGCTCTGCGTATTCCTTGGATTGCGTCGCACCCAGCAGATACCCCGTGGCCGCCAGAACGATGAAGATCTGATAACCCCAGAAGACGAACCACGAGAGGTTGCCGCCCCAAAGGCGGACACGGCTGGTTCGTTGCACGACGTAGAAGGATGTGGCGATCAGCGCATTGCCGCCAAACGCGAAAATGACCGCACTGGTGTGGAGCGGTCTCAGGCGTCCAAAGTTCGTAAAGGGCTGGCCCCAATCGAAGTTAAGTTGCGGGAACGCTAGCTGGAACGCGATGAAGACCCCCACAAGGAAGCCCGCGACCCCCCAGAAGGCGGTGGCGATCACACCAGCGCGGATCACGTCATCCATATAGCCCGAGGTGTCCACGGGCGCACGGGCATCGCCCATGCGGCGCAACTCCCATATGAACAGGCCTGCGGCGATCAGCATGATCAGCAAGCCGTGAATGCGGAAGGCCAAATCGTTGCCCTGATCGGCCGCATAGGCGGCTGCAAGGACGACAAGGCCAAGTATGGGAAGTTTTAGAAAATCCATGATTTCGGGCCCTTCACGTGTCTATCCGCATGAGGAATCGCATCACGCGCTCCCCTTGCGTTGAACGTGTCTTGGCCCGGAAGTCAGGTCGTCTGCTTTGATCTAGGTCAAAGGCATTCCGAGGGGTTCAACTTGTCGCATACCCTGAAGAATCCGCTCGTCCACTCGGGCCGGGATACAATCGAGGGGCACGTAATGAATTGAAAAATATCGCTTAAACGATCATGCCGCCGTCGGCATCATCGCCGGTTGCATCGTGCAGAGCGGCCAGATCCAAGACTTCGAAATGCCTGCGATCCGGAAAACTTACGACGCCTTCCTTCTTCAGCGCCGACATCTGGCGACTGACCGTTTCAAGTGTCAGGCCCAGGAAATTCGCGATCTCTTCGCGCGTCAGCGGCAGGTCGATTGCAGGGATCGACATATTCTCGACGTGGCTGCGTCGAACAAGCATTTCAAGAAACGTCGCAATCTTCTCACGCGCCGTCTTGCGGCCCAGAAGCACCATCCAGTCGCGCGCGGCATCCAGTTCGTCCAGCGCCATCTCCATCATGCGCTGTGCGACATGCGGCGTTGCTTCGACGATTTCTTCGAACGGTTGCCGTTTGAAGCAGCAAAGCGTCACATCAGACGTCGCCGTTACATCGAAGTCCACGGTGTCGCGGCCCGGGCGGCCGACAAAATCCGATGGCAACAACAAACCGACCATCTGCGTGCGCCCGTCTTCCATCGTCTTCGTCAGCGCCGCAATGCCTGAGACGAGGGACGAGAAATGCGTCAGCTCATCGCCCCGCCAATGGATCGGCTGGCCAGCCTCGAAGCTGCGATAGACCTTGATCTGCTCCAAAAGCGCAAGCTCGTCATCATCGCATCGCGCGCAGACGGCGCGATGGCGAATAGGACAGGACGAACACTTGTTACGTTCGTTGAAGACAACGGTCATGGTGTTTGATCTGCATCAATGCGGGCTACATATTCGGACAACTATAACCACATCCATGGACACGCGACAACTCCTTGAACGCTATGGATTGTGGGACGCCAAAGTGCCCCGCTACACCAGCTATCCACCCGCCAATCGCTTCGAACCCGAGATCGGCCAGACTTATCAGAAATCCTGGCTGGATCGTGTCCCCGACGGCGCGCCGGTGTCGCTGTACGTCCATATTCCCTTCTGCAAACGGCTCTGCTGGTTCTGCGCCTGCCGGACGCAGGGAACGCAGACGCTGCGCCCGGTCGAGGACTACCTTAACGACGTGCTGAGCGAGATTGATGCGGTCGCCGACAGGCTTCCGATTCGGACGCCGATGGCGCGACTGCATTTGGGCGGGGGGACGCCGACGCTGTTGTCTCCAAGGCTTATGGACCGCTTGCTGGATGCTGTTTTCAAGCGGTTCCCGAGCGCGGACGAGTTTGAGTTCTCTGTCGAGATCGACCCGACCGAGGCGGCGGACCCGCTGCTTGACTGCCTGGCAGATTGGTCAATGAACCGCGCAAGTATTGGCGTTCAGGATTTTGCGATCGACGTGCAACGCGCCATCGGGCGCGAACAGAGTTTCGACCAGACGCGGCGTGTCGCCGATCGGTTGCGGGAGGCGGGTGTGAGCAGCCTCAATCTCGATCTGCTCTATGGGCTGCCCTATCAGTCAGAGGGCACGCTGACGGACACATTGTCTCAGGTCGAGCGTCTGAACCCCGACCGGCTTGCGCTTTATGGCTATGCCCATGTGCCGCATATGTCGAAGCGTCAGGTTATGATCGAAAGTGATCTGGTTCCGGGGCCGCAGACGCGGCTCAAGCTTTTTGAACTGGCGAAGGCACATCTGACGGATGCGGGATATCTGCACCTTGGCCTCGACCACTTTGCGCGACCAACCGACAGCCTTGCGCGCGCCGCCGCCAAGCGGCAGATGCGCCGGAACTTTCAGGGACACACCGATGACCCCTGCGAGACGCTAATCGGTTTCGGCGCTTCCGCCATCTCGCGGTACCGTCAGGGCTACGCACAAAACGCAGTGGCAACGGCAGCCTATCGGGGCCGCGTGTCGGCCACCGGGTTTGCCGCGCACAAGGGCTATCTGATGTCCTCGGAAGAACATGCGCTCGCCGACCTGATCGAAGAGTTGATGTGCTATTCCAACGTCGACTTGGAACCGCTTTTGAAGCGTCACCCGCATCAAAAGGCGCATATCATGTCGCGTGTCGCTGCGGCGGTCGCGGCCTTTCCCGGGGCTGTGTCTCACGAAGGCGGGACGCTACACATACCACCCTTCGCCCAACCACTCACACGGATCATCGCCGCTTTTATCGATGGCGAATTGCCCGAACCCGGACGGCACAGTCTGGCCATATAAAAAGACCGCCGGAGGGAGGAACCCGGCGGTCTTCTGACAGGGTGGCTAAAGGGTTCAGGCCGTTTCCAAAAGGCCTTTGGCTTTCGCCAGTTCCTGCATCTTCTTCTGCAGCTTTTCGAACGCACGCACCTCGATCTGGCGAATACGCTCGCGGCTGACACCGTACTGTCCTGATAGCTCTTCCAGGGTGACCGGGCTGTCCATCAGACGGCGCTGGGTCAGGATGTCCTGCTCGCGTTCGTTCAGCACGTCCATGGCCTCGGCCATCATCTCGCGGCGAATGTTCAATTCGTCGCTTTCGGCATAGTCGCTGGCCTGGTCGGCGTCTTCGTCTTCCAGCCAGTCCTGCCATTCGGCAGCACCCTCGCCATCGGCCGAAATCGTCGCGTTAAGAGAAGCATCCCCGCCCGACAGG